>CAZZZY010000011.1:0-6174 GCA_964658545.1 uncultured Acetobacteraceae bacterium
CAATGCCCAATTCCCAATTCCCAATGCCCAATTTAGAAAAAGCTACCCTGCATAAGGGTTGCCGATTCTATCCACAGAAATGTTGGAGGAGAATGGTAAACGACCTGGGTTTAAGCGTGGTTCGGCTGCATAGCCAACAGGAACAACAACAGCGATCGCTAAATCTGGATTATCCCCTGCACCAATCACTTCTTTTACCTGATGCTCAATCCAACCGTTCATAAAACAAGTGGATAATCCCAGACTTTCTGCCGCTAAGACCAAATGGGTAGCGGCAATAATGGCATCTTTGATGGCATATTCGCGTCGTTTGTCGCCTAGCCCAGCTTGAAATTGTGGGATGGCAGTTTTAAAGTAATTTACCGTACCTTCATTCCATGCTCCAGTTTCGAGTCCTTGCTCTATAATTGGGGTCAAGTTTTCTTGGCTTGCATTAGGATCGGCGGCAAAAACAAAGGTCACAGGTGCTTGAATAATTTGCTGTTGATTAAAAGATGCGGCTGACAGTGCTGCTTTTTGCGCCTCATCTTGCACAAGAATAATTTGCCAGTCTTGGAGGTTATAGCTGCTGGGCGCTGCCACGGTCAATTCTACCAGTTGCTTGAGCAGTTCTGGAGCAATGGGGTCTGGTTTAAAAGTTTTGATGGAACGACGTTTAGCGATCGCACTGGGTACATCTAAAGGTTGGATTTGAGTGATAGGACTCATGAGATTCTCCTGATTGTTGGGTTATGACCAAATCATTCGTAATTAGGATACAACCAAATCTATTTATTCATGAAACAAAAATAAAAATTATTCCTCGTTTCAGAATAAACAACTTGCCTACTACATGCACAACAAATAGTCGTGATGTCATAATTACTAATTACGCTTGAGCTACTGCCTCATTAGCAGCTGACAAAAATGGATAGTCTGTATATCCCTTTTCACCGCCACCATAAAAGGTTGCTTGATTTGCTTGATTTAGTGGTGCATTCAAAGCCAAGCGTCGGGGTAAATCGGGATTTGATATAAATAATGTGCCAAAGGCAACTAAATCTGCTGCTTTGTTTGCCAGTACCGCATCGCCTTTTTCACGGGTATAACCACCATTGACGATGAGTGTACCTGTAAAGCGATCGCGGATATGACTAGTGGGTACAATTATCCCGCCATGTCTAATGTCTGCCTCTGTTGCCTCATAGATATGCAGATATGCCAAATTAAACTGGTTCAAGGCTTGAGCCGCATAACCGAATGTCTCCAGGGGATTGGAATCACCTATATCGTTAAAAGTTCCACTGGGAGATAAACGTACCCCGACTCGGTTAGAATCCCAGACAGTAGTTACCGCCTCTGTCACTTCCAACAGGAATCGGGCGCGATTCTCAATGGAACCCCCATATTTATCTGTACGCTGATTGGTGCGATCGCGGAGAAACTGATCTATTAAATAACCATTAGCTGAGTGAATTTCCACGCCATCAAACCCAGCCGCTAGAGCATTTTCCGCTCCCTGACGGTACTGTTCCACGATCTGCGGTATTTCCGATGTTTCTAAAGCACGGGGAGTAACAAAGGGTTTTGGCCCCTCATAAGTTGCAGCTTCACCTTTCGGAGCAATGGCAGAAGGGGCCACAGGTAAAGCTCCATTCGGTTGTAAGTCAGGATGGGAAATCCTGCCTACGTGCCATAGTTGCAGAAAAATTCTTCCTCCCTCCTGATGTACCGCATCAGTTACTAACTTCCATCCCTCTACCTGTTCTGGTGAATGAATTCCTGGTGTAGCGGGATAGCCCTGTCCTTCAGGAGTTACCTGTGTTGCTTCAGAAACAATTAGTCCGGCGGAAGCGCGTTGAGCGTAGTAAGTAGCATTAAGTTCGTATGGTACGTTTCCCTTACCTGCCCTATTTCGGGTTAAGGGTGCCATTACTATCCGATTAGGTAGTTCCAGATTCCCTAATTGATAAGAAGAGAACAAATTGATACCAGTAGTCATTGGTTTGATCTCCAAATTAGTTTTGAATTGGGTGTACTGAGTGTAGCCGTAAAGCCTGCGGCATAGCTACGCTTAGGGCGCAGCCTAAGAAGAGAAGTATTGGAATCAGTCATTCCTCGCTTACTCCCTCATCTCTGCCATTCCCTAGTCCCATACAAAGCGTATGAATAACTAAACAATCGACCGAATAACGCCACCATCTACCCGCAAAGCTGCACCATTAGTTGCTGAAGCTACGGGACTAGAAAGATAAACTACGATCGCAGCTACTTCTTCATTAGTTGCAAAGCGTTTGATGAGGGAACTGGGACGCATATTTTGAAAGAACTCAGCCTCAACTTCAGCAGGACTAATACCCCGTTCCTGCGCCAGCTTGGTGATAAACTCTTCAACTCCTTCTGAGCGGGTTGGCCCTGGGAGGACGGAGTTTACCGTGACTCCAGTCCCGGTAGTCATTTCTGCTAGACCTCTTGCAATCGCAAGCTGTGCTGTCTTAGTTGTGCCGTAGTGAATCATTTCCACTGGGATCTGAATCGCAGATTCACTGGAGATAAAAATTATCCGCCCCCAGTTTTGCTCTAGCTGCTTTTGCAGATATTGCCGACTCAAACGGACTCCACTGAGGACGTTAACCTCAAATATCTTTAACCAGTCTTCATCAGTAATATCAAAGAAGGTTTTTGGCTCATAAATACCGACATTGTTAATCAGGATATCAACGTGAGGAACCTCTTGAAAGAGTTGCTCTACCCCTGATGCAGTCCCTGCGTCAGCAACAACACCAGAAACTTTCGCATCGGGTGTATGTTGCTGAATTTTGGCGATCGCTTGGGCTACTCGTTCTTCTGACCGACCGTTGACAATCACTGATGCACCCTCTTGAGCTAATCCAAGGGCGATCGCAAAACCAATACCTGCCGTTGAGCCACTCACCAATGCGGATTTACCAGATAATTTCAAGTCCATTTCGCTCTTTTCCCATTACTTGGAACAGAATTGTTTGGGGCTGAGGAGACAAGGGCATGAGGAGTGGGAAGTAGAAGGGTAGGGGAGTAGGGAGATAAGGAGAACAACCGAATTCCCAATTCCCCATGCCCTTAACTTAAATTAAAGATGCTGTGCTAAGGTCTTATTCAAAGTGGTTTTTGGGACTGCCCCTACGACAGTATCGACCTGCCGACCCCCCTTAAAAACCATCAACGTCGGGATGCTGCGAATTCCATAATGGCTGGCGACAGTAGGATTTTGATCTGTGTTTAGCTTCACAAACTTCACCTGTCCTTCGTATTCCGTAGCAACTTCATCGACGACTGGCCCCACCATTCGGCAAGGACCGCACCACGGGGCCCAAAAGTCCACTAAAACTGGAATTTCACTTTCCAAGACTTCTTGCTTGAATGTGGCTTCTGTGACATTTGTAATGGATGACATAATTTGCCCTCCTAAATTAATTCTATAATTCGATAATATCGAATAATAAAAATATATGCCACTTGATGAGATAATGCAACTATGAGATTTCTTTATCATCCAGATCGAAAAAATATTTCTTTACCGGGAGTGCTGTATGCATTGGGCGATCCTGTGCGGCTAGAGATTGTGCGACTGCTGGCTACTGAAGGGGAACAATGCTGTGCCAGATTTGATTTTGCGATCGCCAAGTCTACTATGTCCAATCATTTTAAGATTTTGCGGGAGTCTGGGATAGTCTTTACACGTAAAGAAGGGACACATCATATTAACATCCTGCGGCGTGAAGATTTAGAGATGCTGTTTCCAGGGTTGCTGAATGCGGTATTGAAAGCCGCTCAACCATTACCTGTTAGCCCCACCAGTGGTAAACAAACAGCTTCAAGGGTTTAGGGGCGAATGTCACTAAAAAAACGTCAAACTCTTGCTATAACTGGGTGTAGAGAGGAGTTAACTTATTAAGTGGTCTTATAGTTCTCTGTAAATACGAAAAGTTAAAAAAACAGCTGGCATCATCAAAAGCAAACTACCCTGAACTTTAGGGCTGTCAGGAGGTTTTATGACTACCGATATAACTAAAAATCTTTCCCAAGACCCAAGTGTTAACCCTGTCCATGACATTGTAGATAGACAAACTACAGATTGTTGTATTGTGGGTGGTGGCCCAGCAGGAGCAGTATTAGCGCTGTTGTTAGCGCGTCAAGGCATTTCGGTGATGCTGCTGGAAACACACAAAGACTTCGATCGCGACTTTCGCGGTGATACAATTCATCCGTCGGTGATGGAAATTATGGAGGAATTGGGACTAAGCACAGCTTTGCTAGAACTCCCCCATACCAAAATGCGCCAAATTAGTATTCAAACTCCTCAAGATACTGTCACCTTGGCAGACTTTAGTCATCTGAAAACCCGCTACCCCTACATTACAATGCTTCCCCAGGTAAAATTCCTAGAGTTCATCACCCAAGAAGCCCAAAAATATCCAAGTTTTCGGCTAGTAATGGGTGCGAATGTGCAGGAATTAATTGCCGAAAATGGCGTAATTCAAGGTGTCCGCTATCGGGGAAGCGGTGGCTGGCATGAAATCCGGGCAATACTGACAGTGGGTGCAGACGGTCGCCACTCACGTTTACGCCACCTGGGTGAGTTTGAGTCCATCGAAACCTCGCCGCCAATGGATATCCTCTGGTTTCGCCTACCGCGTCAGCTAGAAGACTCGGAAGGGGGAATGGGGCGCTTTGGTCAAGGTAAAATCATCGCCATGTTTGACCGTGGTGATGAGTGGCAAGTTGCCTATGTCATCCCCAAGGGAGGCTATCAACAACTGCGGGCTAAGGGTTTGGAGGAATTAAAAAAATCTGTTGTGGAAGTAGTGCCAGAATTTCAGCAAGGCATCGAAAATTTACATGATTGGTCACAAATAGCTTTTCTTTCAGTCGAGTCCAGCCGCGTCAAACGCTGGTATCTTCCAGGACTGTTACTCATCGGTGATGCGGCTCATATAATGTCCCCCGTTGGTGGAGTTGGTATTAATTACGCAATTCAAGATGCTGTCGTCGCAGCAAATATACTCAGCAAGCCGCTCAAAAATCGACAAGTACAACCTAGCGACCTGGCAAAAGTACAGCGTCAACGTGAGTTGCCTACACGCATCATTCAGGGGTTTCAAACTTTTATCCAAAAGCGGGTATTTGCCCCGGTTCTCACCTCAAATAGCACCTTTGTACCACCTGCATTTTTACGCTTACCCATCTTGCGCGACCTACTAGCCAGGTTGATCGCCTTCGGTGTTTTTCCATCTCACGTCAAAACTTAATTTTTTGCCAATAATTTTTTCTATTTCTGAAATCGGTGGTACAATCATACTACTCAATGCAGAATTTAATGCTCAATTTAGTCAAGCGAGGGTGGCGGACGGTATACTCAATGCTGTTCAAAGCGATCGCTTGGCTTTTATGCTAGAAAGGACTAAAAACTCAGGCATTATTAAAAAATGCAAACAATTAAACATATCTAGATATTAATTGGCACTACATAGAAAAACCCCCTCTTTTTGAATCAGTACTTTTTGCAGTCAGGAGTAATTTTAATGAACAGCTGCGTTTTGATGGCAGAAATTATTAACGAGCCGCAACTCCGCTATACAGCCGATAATCTAGGAGTCACGGAAATGCTGGTGCAGTTTCCCAATTCTCTGAAACCAGAAGATCCGCCAGCCACTCTGAAAGTTGTCGGCTGGGGGAATTTAGCGACAGAAATTCAGCAAAACTACCACCAAGGCGATCGCGTTATCTTGGTAGGACGTTTAGGCATGAATACTGTTGAGCGTCAAGAAGGTTTTAAAGAAAAACGGGCTGAATTGACAGTGCAACAAATTCAACCTGTTGGAGGTAGTTTTAATACCGATCCATTACCTCCAGCAACCGTAACTCCATCATTCCCTGAAACCGCTCCACGACAACAATCTTCAGCATCTCGTCCCCCACAGACAAATGTTCCCAATTACGAGTCACAGCGCCCCGCACCTACCCCGGCGGCAAATCCTGTTGGCGTTGCTCCCCAAGCCACAAATTATGAGCGAACCACTTATCCAGCAGTGAAAGAGGAAGAACCAGATCCAGATGATATTCCCTTCTAAAGTTGGTAGTTGAGCGTGACATACTCCCCGCGCTGCCCTCCGGGACGGCGGGGGCAACAAGCATGACTCCCGGCAACCCGTCGGA
>CAZZZY010000011.1:6274-20214 GCA_964658545.1 uncultured Acetobacteraceae bacterium
CGCTGCCCTCCGGGACGGCGGGGGCAACAAGCATGACTCCCGGCAACCCGTCGGAAATAGCTCAATTTGAGTATTCTTTGAGACGCGGTAATAATCCAAAGAAACTTAGAAGCACAACTGTACTTGCTGCAATCGCCGTTTTAATCTCAAAACCATCTATATTGCTGAAGCCTTGGTGAATTGCCTTATCAAAGACTACTTGGTTGATATCAAATGTCTTTTGATTAGCTGCTTCAAACTCTTCAAACAGCGAGTTAGACTGTCCTGGCTTGTTTCCGACACACAGAGCGATCGCCTCTTGATGTTTCCCACTGCGCTCTAACTGGCGAATTTGTTGGTCAATGGCTAGGTATTTACCCAAAGTAACGAGACTGGCAAGTGCGGCTTCTTTTTCACCTGGGAAGGTGATATTATTCAGTTCGTCAGCCATGTAACCTTTAAAACCATCTATCTTTTTCCCCTGAGAATTATACGTAGATGCTATAGTTTCAGCAGTTTGTCCGTCAGGAATTTGGGCAATTTGCGCTATATTGCTGAAAAAAGCTTGTTCGTAGTTGGTAGCAAAAGCTTGGTCAAGCAAATAGCGGCTTTCGTCAGCATTGGCGATGTACCCAGCAGCACGAGCTTGTCGCAAATAGTGCATAGAATCGAATGCATCTTCTTTAGCTGTCCTAAGATTTTCTGTAGCAGCTTGCAATGTTCCTATCGTATAAGTTAATAAAGCTAAGGCGATCGCTGTAGCAACCAACAACATAGGATTCAACGTGCGGCGCATCCGTTGACTTAGAAATATCTGCATCCCTACCAACACAATCATCAGTGCTGCACCAGAAATAAGAATTAACATCAAAGAAATATTAGCAGCAACCTTTTGTGCGGTATAAGTTTCTTCTAAAACTTGTATGTTGACTTTATCTAATTCGTCGGCTGCTGGTAGGAGTGTTTTATCCATAACTTCCGCCGCTGCACGGTAAGCAACCAGCATAGCGTTAGTATCATCGCGGGCGTGAAAATCTCGTGCCTGCTGAATTTGGGCTATGTAGTTACCTAAGCCTAGTTGCATCGTCTCAATGGGTTTTCGCTCTTTATCGCCGTAGGTGATATTTTCAGCCGCAGCAATTAATCTTTCAGCAGCATATTGGTATTGCTCTTCGTAACCTTTGATTGCATCTTGGTTTTGTCCTGGTGGTACCAAAAGTTCATTGGCGACATTAGCATCCATACCGGCAAATGCGTCCTTGAGGAGTTGAGCAGTAACGATGCTGGGTGTGGAATCTTCACCAACGGTTTTGATCGCGTGTCTTTGCCCTTGAACTCCACTAATAATAGCAATCAGTAACAGTAAACTGGTTGCTCCAGTTAAGTATAATCCTCCTTTGAGTAGTTGTGGAGTCGTAAATTTGTGATGATTTTTAGTGAAAATAGCGATGATTTTACTCATAATATTTGCAAATTTAATTAACAGAGTGAACAGTTTTCACGGCAATCCGAGTCCAATGTCCAAGGGTAAATTCGTCTCCATCTTGGAGTTTTACATCTACCATCGGCTTCAATTCCACAGCTTTTAATTGTGTACCATTAGAAGAACCAATATCACGCAACGTTAATGTATTGTCTGTCTCTATGGTCAGCAAAGCATGGCGGTGTGAGACAGCATCATCAAAATCTAAGGCAATTTCTGGGTGAATTCCTCTAACTTTGCTATTGCGACCAATTAGGTTAATTGCCTGCTCAAGATGAAATGTAATCGGTGGTTGATTTATAGGTGGTTCTGGACTTTCGGGATGGCGTAAAAATGGGTCAATACTGACAACTAACTCCCAACCAACTACTAGCAATTGAGAATCTTTGGTATTTGCCTGTCGCATTGTTGCCATTTCTTCTTGGATGCCTTTGACAATCGGTACTTCACCATGCGCCCCAGTGACGAAGTTGTAACCACAAATTTCACAAAAATTGCCACTGTTGGATTCATGGGCAGTGCTACAATCTGGACAAATTTCCGTGGCTTTGGTTGGCGTTACGGTTGAGGAAATTGTTTTTTGGGCGAATGGGAGTTCAGGTATACCCTGAATCTTAGTACCACACTCTGAACAAAAATCTAATTCAGTTGATTCATGTCCTTTAGGACATTTATAGGTTGACACGTCGCTTCGCTCCAAATTCAAAATTAACAGTTCCCATAAATAAATTTCGTTCATAGGACTTTGTCAGGTTTGTAGTTAGGACTTTAGTGCTTAGAACAATCAGGACTAAAGTCCTAACTACAAACTTGTTTATCCATCAAATAACTAATTTGGAGATTTAGGAATTCGAGTAGTTTTTGTGGAACGTGTTTCTAATGCCATTGCATCTTCTTTAGCTACTTCTCGTTTTAACCGGACTGTCCCTGTGGGCGCATCCTCTACCTCAACCACGGTTTTTAGCAGTTTGGCTGTGGCTTCATTTCCTGATTGATGGGCTAGTTTTACTGCCTTGCCTAATTTGGCAGTAGCAAGCTCAATATCATTCCTCGCCCGAGCTTCCAATCCTTCTTGAATTGACTGAGCCAGTTCTGCTTGTCCAGTATAGTGGGCAACTCGCCGATCAATTTTGGTAGATTTGGCTTCATCATCAGTCCAGGTTGCCAAAATACGGGCTTCTGCAACTTTAGTTTCTATGCCGTTGAGGGTGTATACTAAACTAGCTCGACCTGCTAACATTTCATCACCGATATTACCTGGATTAACTTCGATACAGAAGTGGTAATCACGAGACTCGTTACTCCCCCAAGCTCCAGTGGGGTAATCAACCATCTGAGGCTTGACAGGTTTATGGCGGTGGGTAAGGTCAACAATATCGGGACTAACTTGTTTACAAAACAAGACTTTGGCTCCTTGGGGTGTCCATAAACGCAAAGCGACATCGCTGACATTTTTATTCATAGCTTTTTCGAGAATGGCACGAAAGTCAGTTTCAATCATTGCGGCGTTGGGAATAATATCGGTTGTCCCTAAAAGTTTGCTGGCAATTTCTTGAAGTTGAGTAACTCGCCAATCAGTTCCGACACCACGACAGTCGCACTGAAAGACACCTTCACATTCAAGTAAAACTTTCTTCAAAGATTTCTCATCAGAGTCATCATTTTGCCCATCGGTGAGTAGTAGTGCTTGACGAACTGCGTCGGGCATCTTTTGGAATTGGGTTAAGGCTTGAGCCAACCAAGTAGACACGAGAGTACCACCATTCGCTAGAGTACCCTTGATGGCTGCGATCGCTGACTGCTTTTTTTCAGTTGTGGCTGGAGAAACAGGAAAAACTAGTGTGGCTTTACCAGCACCCGTGACGATGAAGAAATGGGCATCCTCTGGTAACAAATTCACAATTTTGATCATTGCATCTTTGGCTGCATGTATCTTGTCACCTCCCATTGACCCGGATGTGTCGCAGATGATGCCAAAAAGTCTGCCATTGGGTGCAGTTGCAATTGCACTATCGCCTTTTTCGACGGTGATAGTCATAATGGCATCAACTTCTCTCACGCCTTGGGGTAGGTACTGGTTTTGAAAAACTTCGGCTTTAAATTGATGAGACATACTGTTTTGTTGGTTTAAGTAGGGATTTGAGAATTTCAGGACTTACGCAAAATCATGAGGAAACGAACCACAAAGGACGCATACTCTTACAGAGAAGCAAGCTACGCGTAGCGTCTCCAAGAGTTGGACACAAAGGAATAAGAGTTTTAGAGAGTTCTTGCCTAAGTTCTGTTTAATTTATGAGCAGAGAACAGCAACAGTAATATTGTCATGTCCACCACAATCGCGGGCAAACTCTACAAGAGTGCGAGATATGCCGATCGCATCTTTTTCAGGCGATCGCTGTACTAGGTTAGCTAAATGTGCTGCATCTAAGGTATAATTCCATAGTCCGTCACTACACAAAATCAGATATCCAGAACCAGGAATAGTAAATTTCACAATTGAGGGAACAGTATCCTCAACGGCATCTGCTCCCAGCCAGCGCGTAATTGCATGAGATTTGGGAGATTGTCTCGCTTCTGCTTCGCTCATTTTCCCGGCTGCGACTACTTCAGTTAACCAGGAATCATCCTGAGTCAATTGTTGGGAATTGTCAGCAGAAATCCAGTAAGCACGACTATCACCTAACCAACCAATAGTAGCGATGCCTTCTTGGACAATTGCAGCCACAATGGTGGTTGATGGTGGCTCTAAATTTACACTATTACCATAAGTAATATTACATATATTTGCTAAAGCAGTAACAAAAGCTGATTTAATTGCAGAGTCGGGATTGTTCCCTGTTTGCCAGGCATTAGCTAGAGCTAGACAAGTACTTTCAGCAGCAATTTTAGCAGCCAAATCAGGTTTTTCGGAACTAGAAACCCCATCACAAACTACAAAAATATTTGGCTGAGTGCCATTGAGTTGTTGTAATGCCAGGAAATCTTCATTGCGGCTATGTTTGAGTCCGCGATCGCTGACTCCGGCTAGCTGTGAATTAATGATTACTTCTAAGTAATCCTGCATCCGTAGTTCTTGGCGAAATCCACATTGGCAACAGTAGCCTTCAGCATCAATTCCTGCACCACATTTTTCACATTTATTGATCGTAGTTGGCGGTTTACTAGCCGTTAAGGGTGTACCGCATTCTTCACAAAATTTGTCATCAGCTAAGATGGATGCACCGCAACTTATACACTGCATAATTTCCCCTCACTATGTTTAAATTAGGGTTCTGGGACGGACTCGATTAGCTTCATCGACTAAAGAGATTTTTTCGTCTTGAGTTGCGAGGTGTGCCAAGTCGCGTAAGGCTTTTTCCAATCCTCTTCTCACATGCACTTCTTGTAACGGCTGTCCCAAAATTGTTAAATCAGCAGCAGCTTCGAGTTGGCGTGAGGTGATTAAATTGAGAGCAGTTTCTAATACTTGTTTAGTCAGGCGATAGCGATCGCTACCAACTAAAGTCAGTGCTTCAATGGCGACAGAAGCGGCTTTGAGTTCTTGAGTCCCTGGAGCCGAGCGATCGCCATTAATTAAAGTCCGGGCAATTTCTACCCGCGCTCGTGTATATAAATTAGAAGTTTGTGGTACATTTTCCAAAGCTGCCACAGCACCATTGCGATTTCCAATGGCATAAAAGCAACGTGCTAACCCAAAGGCTGCTGATACATAACTGGGATCAGTGCGCGACACCAGATTATACATTTTAATTGCGAATTGGTAATTTTCAGCTTGCTCGGCGGCTAACCCCAGGGCTAGTTTCGGAGCTAATTCTCCTGGTAAATCAAAATAAACCTGGTCAAATGCTTTCTCTGCCTCTGTGGGTTTATTTTGTGCCATCAGCGATCGCCCACGATACCAAAAGATCCGCCAGTCCCAAGGATCTTTGGCTACGACTTGGGCTATAGCTTGTTCTGCTTCTTCATAATTATTAGTATCAATCAAAGTATTTGCCAAGCGCAACAATGCTTCACTTGATTTCGGGAATTGCTTGACAACAACATCTAAACCGACGGCTCGCTGGATTGGATCGGCGATCGCGCTGGCATTTAGCACTGCATTACAGCCCGGATCGCTAGCATCTAATATTGGTACAGGTAATTGCTGATATTCCGGCTTAATTGGTTCAAAAGTCCCACTGTGAGTAATGGCCAACATATCGCCGCCAAACAGGTTACTGCTGGTGGGACGGGGAATATTGGTAGAGATAGCGACAACTTCCCGCAGTACACCCAATAACTGATCTGCCATTTCATCGGCTGACTGAAATCGGTCATCAGGATTTTCGGCGGTGGCTTTAATTAGAAAGCGATACAGTGATTCTTGTTGGGCAAATAAAGGTTCTTCTTGGGGACTGGGAAGTGTGTATAGGTGTTCCTTGCTAAAACCTTTAATCTCGGTAAGCAACACTGCTAAAGTTCTGCCAATGGTAAATAAATCGGAGACGATTGTTGGCCCTTCCCCGGCTTCAGGAGCGCTATAGCCGACTGTACCGTAAATATCACCATCGAGATCATCAACGCGACGGACACCACCCAAGTCGATTAATTTCACGTCGTTGTCTTCGATCATGATGTTATCTGGCTTGAAGTCGCAATATACCAATCCCAAGGAATGTAGATAGGCAAAAGCTCCCAAGATGCGATGAATATATGCGATCGCTTCTGCTACGGGTAACGCCCCGCGAGTTTTGCGGATTTCTTTGAGGGTTTTACCGCCCACATACTCCATGATGATAAAACCCTCATTACCGTGGTTGACGAAATTATAAATCCCCACAATATTAGAGTGTTTTACGACTGCGAGGAATTGTCTTTCTGCCACGGCGACGGCTGCACTGGATGCGTCTTCGCTGTTGAGCAATCCCTTCAGCACCACATAGCGAGATAAAGTTTTATCGAAGCCTAAATAAATCCATCCTAAACCACCATAGGCGATCGCTCCTTTGACTTCGTACTGCCCGACAACTAGATCACCGGGATTGAGAGTTGGAATAAAAGAATACTTCTGTCCACACTTGCTGCAAAATCCGTTTTCTCGTCGCAAAGAATGATTGCAACTACTACAAAAGCGTTTATTCTCCGGCACCATTGGGTTAAGAAGAATCGCTTTTTCTGGTTCCGTTGAGGGCAGTTCTGGTACAGAAGTTAATCCTGCTCCTAGTTGTCTGCGACTACTACGGGCAGAAGTGCTACTGGTGCGCCGCGAACCCTTGGAACGATTGGTTAATGGAGAGGAACCTGTAGCTGTGGTAATTGACGAACTTCTGTGTGTTTGTGACGCATTTTGCTTATGGCTAACATCAAGAGATTTTAATGCTGCTAACCCACAGACATTACAGTAGTCATCTTCAATAGTGCCAGTACATCCATTCCGCATACAACGAAGACCGTTCATTGAAGTCTCCTAAGTTTATAGTCATAAGTCATTGGTTATTCTTCTCCTTATCTCCTTGCATACTTTATAGTTCAATACGCTTGGGTTAAGCATCTCTTTCTTGTCTCTGCGTCCTCTGCGCCTTGGCGGTTCGTTAAAAAATTGACTTTGGTAACAGAGTTTTAGCCTTAACCCAAGCGTATTGCTTTATAGTTCCCTTAAAATTGGCTGTTTAAACGTTTTTCATATTGGGAAACTAATTCAGATGCTTTGTCTAATGGAGTTGGGCGCATATAAAGGAGTTGTGTTGCTTTTTGGGCCAAATCAAACAAGGTAATATCTTCAATCAATCCCCGTGCTAAGGCTTTAGCTTTGAGGGCATCCAGTCGTCCGCGTAACTCCCGACGAGTTTGTAACAAAGTACTATTAGCTGTGTACGCCTGTTGTTCTACAATTATGTATTTTCTGGCAATGGCTATCCAATTATCTAAACCGAGCATAACTGGATTAACTAAACCCTCTCCTAGCTTGTTTTGTAAGCGTGTGAGCCATTGGCTAAGGGCATCTATCTGCTCTTGGGCTAATGGAGTGTGCTGTGTTAAATACAAAACTTTTTCTTGGCTTTCCGTAAAAGCAGCAATGGATTGTGAGTGAAGTCTCATTAATTGCTCTAATAAATTGTGAGCGATCGCTAATTTCTCTTGGATCTGAGCCTGTTGTTTTTGGGCTTGCTCTAATATTAATTTGACTTGTGCTAATAATGGCTTGATTTGCCCGTCTATCTCTGCGCTCACTCCTAAAGGATCTTGCTCAATCCTTTCTCGCAGGGAAGCGATCGCCTCACGAGCTTGTACCAGTTCACTCCTAGAGGTTTGATTGAGTGATTCGGCTAAGTTTTGTCCTAAGAGAATTTGCGATTCTGCATCTTTGAGGATAAATTCTAGATTTGTCCAAGCGGCATCAACCGCTAGAACTGCATCTCTAGCAACAGAAAAGGACTGAGTCATTACTTGCAGCAGTTGTGCAGGAGCGATCGCATTTGCTTGTTGGGTCGCACTCAGTAATTCTCTCTGTGCTAATGGCGTTTGCACAACAGACAGATGAATCGAAGTGCCTGTTAATAGTTGTTTAATTTCATCGATTTTTTGCTCTGTTGCCAAAAATCGTGGTAGTTGCTGCCGCAATCTACTGGCTTGCTCTATTGTTTGCACCAATAGGTCAAAGTACTGAAATAAATCGTTCATTGCCTCCAATGCTGGAGTCACTTTTTGAGCAGTAATGCCTGTCAAATGAACTTTAGGAAAACCAGGACTTCCACAAAGGCGTTGATATACTGGGAGTTCTTGTAGATCGAACAGGTTTTGGCTAACTACTTCAATTTTATTTTTCCAGTCAGCTAAGAGTTGATCAATTTTGGTTGTCATAACGATCACTCCTGTATAAAAGGCTTGGTGGCAACATTGCCCTCGATTCTATCTTTATTATTGTTAATGGACACAGTATCAAGTTATCAGATTGGGTTCGCTCATGACCTCCAGTGAAAACGAACATATTCAAATCTGTCATTTACCTGATAATTTAAATATGTACTGCCTGAGAAATTACAGTTATGGGTTGGTTACAAAGACTATTTGGACAGGAAAAACCGGAAGATGCTCAAGTTAACCCAGATCCGAGTTTAATTGCTTCAGATCCTCAGTCTGGAGAAAGCATTCCTTTGGAACGAGTGGGACTGAGTGGGGAATATGACCAAAGTGGGTTAGCAAAAAGAGTTGCCTTAGCTTTTGACGAAGATTCGCGCTTCGATGAAATTGATTCTGTCTATGTTGCTCAGACGGCAAGTACCGTAGTTTTAAAGGGAGAAGTACCATCACAAGAGATATTGGATGGATTGGTGGAGATTGCAAGAGGGGTGAGTGGCACACAGGATGTAGTAAGTGATCAAGTCAGTGTAGAATAAAACTTGTGAAATTAAGTATTGTGGATGTTTAGCAAAAAATAAAAAGGCAATGAACAATCAACTCAAATCTCGTCAATTGAGCATAGTACTGATGTCATTCACGGTGTTGATGTTAGGCAGTTGTGGAAATAAACCAGAAGAATCTGCTAGTACCAGCCCTACCCCTCAAACGCCAACGGCTATTTCTCCGGTAAGTCCTGGGCCTACTACAGAAGCTAATCCTGGGTCTATTAAACAGGCTAGTCCTACCCCTGGAAATACAACAATTCCTGGCTCTAAAAAGTCAATCTCTGGTGTTAATAAAACTGCGGTTTTAGCAGCAGCACAAAAGCTAGGGGTGAAACCGCAAAGTGAAACAAGCTGCCCAAGTGATGCATTGGTAAAAGGCAAGATTACAAATAAAAGAGGTAATATTTATCACATACCTAAATCACCTGATTACGAAAAAGTCAAGCCAGATATTTGTTTTAAAGACCCAGCAACGGCACAACAAGCGGGTTTCCGTGCGCCCAAGGGATAAAGCACTGCTTGAACTCCCAATTACTTAGAGTTATCGCCTAGTGTCAAGAAAGGAGTTTATCTTGCTCCTAGTTTTTGAGTGTTGTTGAAAATAGTCGTCTGAGAAAAGTTGACCCTTGGTATTATGTTGCAACAGTTCTTATTCAAGCCCATAGGGGTATAAAATACTCCTCTATCCCTATTCAACAACATCTCTTTTTGCTGAAAAACTATGCTGCAATGCCTGAGTTAGGCACCTTGACAGGTTCATGATGACCTTTTTTTAATTAAAAGTTAAAAGTTAAGAAGAAGAATAATTTTTAATTAATCGCGCCAGTTGCTACAAGTCGGGGAACCCGCCCAAAGCACTGGCTTCTCTGTGCCTCTGCGGTTAAATAAATTACTTTTGAACCGCAGAGGCGCAGAGAACACAGAGAGGAAAAAGAAATTTTTCGAGTCACCTTGAAAGGGCTAGTCCTATTGATTTGTCAGCCATGCAGAGTTTTTGGGACTCAGTTTGTTGGCTGGATTTGGGAAAGGTAAAGGTAAAAAGTGGTGGTTGGGTTAAATGTGGTTAGCGTTCGCAACAGAATTGGTCGTACATAAGTTTGACATATTAACGACACAACATTTACATAACTTAAATTAAACCTTTTGAAAAAAGCAGCAGTCTAAATTCATAAATCAGTTAAATTGCTGAAAATCAACTCACAAAGACTTGACACTCTCAGATATGAAAAAGAGGGAAAAGAAAAACCTTTAACCTTTAAGACGAACCCAATTCCGAGATAGACCCTAATCACCCCTTCAACAGATATCAGATCACACGACAAACTCCTGACGCTAGAAGTGAAAAACTCAATGTCTTCCTAAGATGAAATAGCATTGCGAAACCAATTTAGAGGATAACTTTGATGCTAAATAAGAACGAGATAGCCGAGTTTCTTCCTTTAATAGCTGCCTTTTTGGTTGCTTTATTGTTGCTTTTATTCGCTCAACCACAAAAAACTGTAGCCCATGTTCCGCAATCTGACTCTGAGTACTGTGATAGTATTTTCTAATACTTTTTAAACATCCTCTTAGAGAACAATTATCACTTTACCTTGTTTTTGTTCTTAACCGAGAAGTATTGTAACCCAAGCATCTTGAATCGACAAAAATACTAAAATGCCTACGAGATAGTCGTAGGCAATATCCAGATACAAAAGGTTGCTTTAATATTTTAAGGCTGGAAAAGAAGTTCTAGTCTTTGGTATTTAAGGCATTTTAAGGAATCAGGATGTGGAGTTAAGCAAGTACTTTTTCGTTTCTTCATCGTTCAGAATTCAGAAGTCAGAATAATTAAAGAATCAGGAAAATATCTGATGAATAAATATACTCATCATCCTCATCCTATACTCCTGAGAAATTAAGACTTTTTACTTTTGAGTACTTAATTATTACCTTCATCTTTCCTGCTCTATTCTTTCCTGATCTGCTGTACCAAAGTCGGCGCGGTTTAGTCGCTTTACTTGAACTCTAATGAACAAGTTAACAAGTTAAGTAAACCATCTTATTTGAGAGCTGCCAAAGTCCGGTGTCCAATTATTCCGTCTGCTCTTAATCCTTTAGACTTTTGAAATTTGATCACCGCTAAACGTGTCTTGTTATCAAAAACACCATTCACATCTGCTGTATAGAATCCTTGCTGTTTTAAAGCGTTTTGAGCATTTTTGACTGCTTCTCCCCTGCTACCTACTGTAAGTACATTCCTATGGCTATTAGACCCGTGCTTGGCATTAGTCTTTTGGACAGCATTAGGCTTTTTCATGGTGTTGCCTTGCTGAGTATTTTGTGCAATTTGGATAACAGTAGTAGGATTGTGGCTTTTATTATTGGTTAAAGAGTAACCAGGCACAGCAGTAGCTAAAGTCAGAGCCGGGATCAAAGCAAGCACTTTCCAATTCATCTTCTTGTTCCTTACCAAACTATGATAAATCTTGCAGTTTTGATTTGAAGAGTCATCCTAAGAAGGGTTGCTGCCTTCTAGTGATTCTCTTCGCTAGACTATGGTGTATGGATTGGGTGTAAAGCTAGGCTATTTTTTAACCCAGAGCTTTAGTATCACACGTAATATTGACAGAGGCATTGCAAAACTGTGACAAAACCATGACTAAACCATGACCAATTTATTCATCAAATGCTGTATTAAGTCCCCATTCCCCATTCCCCATTTTCTATTCCCCCTTGTTTTCATCTCCCAACATTTTCAGTAATTTTCTTGCGGCGAGAATACCCACAACTCCTGCACCGACTATTTCCACTGCCTGTACCACTTTTTTTCCTACATCATGAGGATCGAGGTGGTGGTGAAAAATCTCTTCATTCACCCATTCAGTTGTACTTTTGAAGTCATGAATTGCTGTTGGTAAAAGCGTTAAATAAGAGCCTTGACGGATTAAATGTGCGGTTTCGCCTGCAACTTCAAAAATATTGAAAAGGTTAGCAGCAGCATCATTTATCCCCAATTTTAAAAGGGTTCCACGGATGTTAACCTTAAGAGGTTTGAGTTCTTCTCCGAGAGCGATCGCTTTCAAATTCCGGGCAATATTGGCTCCTTCCTGATAAGCTACTTGAGCCGTAGGCGGTAGCGAATTATCCTGAACAGCTGCACAATCACCACCGACAAACACTTCTGGAAAATCGAGCAATTGCAAGGTGGGAGTAACTAAAGGCCGATCGCGATGATCCTGATGTTCTTTAGGAATTGGCAAGTCTTTAATCAGTGGATGGGTAGAAGTACCAGCAGTCCAGATTGTGGTGTATGTTGGCAATGTCTTAATTTCATCATTACTTTTATATTCAATTGCGTTGGGGTGAACAGTAGCGGCTTCTGCTCCCGTGAGGATTTCCACTGGTACAGTGCGTTTTTGTAATTCTTTCTCCGCAATTTCACGCAACGGATCGTTAATATCGCCATCCAGGATTTTTTGACCATGATTGAGCAGTACTAAGCGAATTTCACTTGAATTACCTCCCAAAGCGCTATACCAATGTGGGAGAAAATCAGCTAAAGTTGCTGCCATTTCCACGCCACTTGCACCACCACCAACTACGACTACTGTTAATAGTTGACGGCGTTGTTCTAAATCTTCGGTTTTAACTGCTTTTTGTAAACAGTCACGTAAATGTCGCTCAAGAGCGATCGCATCTGCTTGCGTCCAGAAAGGAAAGGCATTTTCTTTAGCACCTCCAACCTGATGATAGCCAGTAACACTCCCCAAAGCTAATACTAAGTTGCTGTAATTGTAGGAGTTTCCTGAAGTTGATTTGATTGCCTTTTGATGCAAGTCTATCGATTCCACTGTATCTTGCACAAAGATGACACCACTATCTTTAAGTAGTTCCGAAAAGCGCGGGACTACCTGAAAGCTATCCATTTCGCCATCGAAATATTCATATAGTAGCGGCTTAAAGCAAAAGCGCTCATTTTTATCAATCAAAATCACAGATCGAGGATAATGGTTGTGAGCCAAGTGTAAGGCTGTAAATAGCCCCGCAAAACCACCGCCGACAATCACAGTTTGATAAACTGGGCTGTTCATAAAATCTCTCCTAAATTTTGTAAAGTCAGGATGTTTAATTAATGAAAGCTTTGCTAGATGAATAAAAACAAAGCTATCAAAATAGCGCTGAGTAACACAGCCAATCCAATAGCGTATTCAACTCTGCGACTAAAAAATCCTACAGCAGCAATCAGAGCGATCGCTAGCCCAATAATGCCCACATATTGCTCTTTTTGTAACCCGCCTGCAATGAGTGGATCTTTACCTGGTGCTGGAGTTTCTTGAATGTTTTTTGGGGCGAGTTCTGAGGCTGGTATGTCTTGCAAGAATAAATTCATCAAATTACTCCTTAAAACACTAGAATTTCTGAATGTTTTTATGTCCGCCAAAGGTAGAGAAGTGAGAAAAGAAAGATCCAAACTACATCAACAAAGTGCCAAAATAGAGTTGTTGCACTTGTACCGAAGTGAGTCTTATTATAATTGCCTGGAATGAATGAGCGAATCAGCATAATTATCTGAAGCACAACACCAGCCAGAACGTGTAGACCGTGGAAGCCTGTTAGTAAGTAAAATGTCGAACCAACTAACCCTGTAGTAATCTTGAAATCGAGACTTTTCCACTCAATTAACAGACCAACTAAGAAGTAACTTCCCATTGCGATCGTGATCAGCCATAGCCAGCGAAATTTCTTGAGATGATTCCGCTTGAGAGCATTTTCTGCTATTTGAATAACAAAGCTGCTAGAAAGTAATACTACCGTATTAATAACCACAGGTGTAGATAATTCCGGCCCAGAAATACCAGGTGGTAGCCAGTTATTAGTATTCAGTCGCAGAACAGCATAAGTAAAGATAAAACTCAAAAAGATGATGCTTTCCGACAGTAGGAACACGGTAAATCCGAACATTCCTTTACCATGATGATCTTCATGACTCCCGCCACCGCTTGGTAGGAAACGCTGTAACCAATTTGGCAAGCGTAGCCGCCACAGATCAAAACGGATAGGACTTTCATCTACATGAGCATGAGCGCGTTGCATAATTCAATTGGGAATTG
>CAZZZY010000011.1:20224-23824 GCA_964658545.1 uncultured Acetobacteraceae bacterium
CTAAAATCCAAAATCCAAAATTGAGTTACTCATTGTGATCAGAATTTTCGATTACTGAGTACTTTGGATTGCCGTAGTCATAAGGAGGTCTGGTCACAATTGGAATCTCCTCAAAGTTATCTCGCAAAGGTGGTGAAGAGGTTGTCCATTCCAACCCAGTGGCGTGCCAAGGATTGTCAACTGCCCTTGGCCCGTAGAGCCAAGAGCCTACTATGTTAGCAATAAAAGGTAGTGTAGATGCTCCTAGCAAAAATGACCCCAAGCTGGCAATGACGTTCCATCCTTGA
The DNA here is from genome assembly GCA_964658545.1 of uncultured Acetobacteraceae bacterium. Lineage (GTDB taxonomy): Bacteria > Cyanobacteriota > Cyanobacteriia > Cyanobacteriales > Nostocaceae > Nostoc. Next base: position 20,512 of record CAZZZY010000011.1, read on the forward strand.
TACTGTGGATCGTAGGAAGAAACTCGGCGTAGCATCCCTTGTAAACCTAATGGGTGCATGGAGAAGAAGGTAATATTGGCAGGAATAAAGGTCAGCCAAAAATGCAGCTTACCCCAACCCTCGGCATACATTCTTCCAGTTATTTTGGGAAACCAGTAGTAAATGGCTGCGAAGATTGCCATTGTGATCGTGTTAAAAACGATGTAATGGAAGTGTCCCACAACAAAGTAAGTATTATTAACATGGATATCAAACGGCGTGGCAGCAAGCATTACTCCAGTAACACCGCCAAAAATAAACATGGCTGCACCTCCCATTGCAAACAACATTGGTGTCTCTAGATGTAGCTTGCTCCTCCAGATAGTGGCAGTCCAAGCGAAGGCTTTAATACCAGTGGGTATGGCAACTAACATTGAGGTAGCCATGAAGGTCATCCGCATCCAACCGGGGGTGGCACTGGTGAACATATGATGTACCCAAACGAAGATGCTGATCGCAGCAATACCTAATGTGGCGATCGCTACTGACCGATAACCAAATAGGGGATTGCGAGAAAAGGCAGGCAGAATCTCAGCAAAAATACCGAAGGCTGGTAGTGCCATGATATAAACTGCTGGGTGAGAGTAGAACCAGAATAGATGTTGGTAAATGATGGGATCGCCATTCCCATCGGGTTTGAAGAATTGTGTACCAAAGGAAAGGTCAAACAACAGCAGTATCAATCCAGCCGTCAAGGCAGGCAAATTAATCAGTTGCAATAACTGGGCACTCATAACCGACCAAACAAACACAGGCATCCGAAAAAATGTCATCCCAGGGGCGCGCATCCAAAAGATGGTAGTCACAAAGTTAACAGCCCCCATGATGGAAGAGATGCCGATCAACACTAGGCTGACTATCCAAATAAATTCACCGTTAATCAGTTCACCACCTGGAACTTGCAGACTAACTGGTGGATAAGACCACCAGCCAGATTGTGCAGTGCCGTTTGGGAGGAAGAAACTAGATAGTAGTAAAAGACCTGCTGGTGGCAGAATCCAAAAGGAGATGGCGTTGAGCAAGGGAAAAGCCATATCCCGCGCCCCAATCATTAGCGGCACTAAGTAGTTAGAAAGACCTGCATTGAAGGGAATAATCCACAGGAAAATCATGATTGTCCCGTGCATGGTAAACAATCCGTTGTAAAGAGGGCGATCAACCAAATTCGATTCTGGGGTAAGCAACTCAGCCCGGATAAGCATCGCCAACAGCCCGCCAATCAGGAAGAAAATGAAGGTCATCACCATGTACTGAACTCCAATCACCTTATGATCGGTGTTGAAGCTGAAGTATTCCCGCCAAGTATTACTCTGTTGGTTCTGGTAATTTTTCGATTCTTCATTATCTCCAGTAATCTCTTGACTAAAATCATGTGTCATCAGTTAGCTTCCTTTTATTGGCAATGCCAGGTTGAGCAGGTGTGACGGTATACCAGCCGCTATTAAACAATGTTTTTGGTGGTTGGATATTTTCAGCAACTGCCTGATTTACTGGAGTTTGTTCGCTAGTAGCAGTTTGCGTGAGCCACTGGTCATATTTATCAAGGGATTCAACGTATACGTCCGTTTCCATTAAGGCAAAGTAAGTACCGCTAAATTGAGAATCTTTCAGTCGATATTTGCCTGCGCGAATGGGTGTTAGCACAATATCAATCTTGCGCCCTGGAATAATATCCTGCTTTAAGCGAAACTCAGGGACGTAGAAACCGTGGATCACATCCTGCGCTTGCAGATGTAAGCGAGTGCTGCGATTAAGAGGCAGATGTAGTTGATTGCTAGTAACGTTATTTGGATAACGAAATGACCAATCCCACTGCTTGACAAAAACATCAATAGTTTCAGATGCAGGTTTGGGCAGATCGCTAATGGTAGCGGCGTATGCAGGTGCAGATTCTAGGGGTGTATGCAAATGTACAATTTGGTTTAGACCCAAAATATTTAACTGCTGATAAATATTGAAGCTTTGGAAAGCAATCCACACTACTAACAAAGTTGGGGTTGCTGTCCACAATATTTCTAGCCTTGCATCACCTCTAGAGGGGTGTCCCTCGGTGTAGTCTTCTGGAGGGGCGCGATGAAAGGCGATCGCATACACCATAACGCCAACTAGCCCAAGCAAGATAAATGCTCCTATTGAGACTAAGAAGCTAAATAAATCATCTACCCGTTGTGCTTCTGCTGTCGCTTGCAAAGGCATCCAAGAAAACGCCTGTTGCCCAATCCAACGACTGATGACGAGCAGCACTGCTACATAAAATGCCATCAGTACATATTCAAAAACACTAAACATAAAATCCGATAAATTCTCGTTTAATTATTTGCTATAAAAATTTTTGGCAATGGTATTAGCGGCTGTAACATGAATCCCAAATTCCTCTCCCAATTGCGCCCCCAAAGTTCCGTGAACGAAAAATATACCTAGCATCGTCATACCTGCTAACAAGTAACTCCACTGCACCTGTCTGGAAACATCCTTACGCCACTGATAGCGTTGCAAACCTCTCCATATAGTCATACCAACAATGATCCCCAACAGCAAAATGCCACCCAAACCATGTAAAAGCATCGTCCAACCAGCACTTAACCCCCAAGCACTCTTTTGATCAACTGGTGGATTTGCCAACAATAGCTCAAAAAAACCAGCCGCAACGGTGACAAATGTAATAGCTGCTGCTGCTATTAGATTGTACCAGCCGACATCAAAAAAGCTAGAACGGATGGCAGCCAATCCCAAAAATTTGAAAATTGGTTTTTCTAAAGAAAACAGCACTCCTGCTAGATCAAAAATGATGGCAATGATAAACAAACCCAGTGTTAGATGCACCAACTGCGGATGTATAGGAATCTCGTAGGGTAATCCGTTAGCGCCCAGCCGCAATCTCAACTGCTCAATCAGTTGCAAGTTCATGGTGAAACTCCCTGTTTCATGGCTTGAACTACAGGCTCTACGTGCAACCCATACACCCAAAACAGTCTGCTCCCCAAATACACTTGTAAAAATACTAGGCATACTAACAATGTTGCAGCGCCAAGATAAGCAGGTGGTACTTTTCGGGGGTTGCGGTTGCGAATCACAAAACGCCAAGCGGCGATCGCTGTCACAATAGCCGCCAGTGACCAACCCAAGACAGTATGATAATTCAGTGTTGGCTCAACAGCTTTGTAGATGTTCGCTAAACCTGCTTCAAACTGACCAAAGATAATCGCTAAGAAAATAGCGATCGCAGCAACAAACATATTCCAGAAACTCACCTCAAATAAACGCACGTTCCGGG
>CAZZZY010000012.1:0-23442 GCA_964658545.1 uncultured Acetobacteraceae bacterium
CTCACCTTAACTTTAAATATAAAAAATTGATTGAAAGAGGCAGGAGGCACAATTTGGATGGGGATTCAAACCCCAACCAAATTGTAAGCACCGTGTAGACGGTGGGGTTTTAAACCCTTGTCTTGTTCTCTTCTCTGCGAGACGCTGCGCGAACGGTCACGGGCAGGAGACACCAGCGCTGTTTTCCTCCTGCCTCCTGCCCTCTGCCTCCTGCCTTCTTTGATCAATTTCTCCTGATGAAATTAATCATCGGTTTCAGGAGTCATTGAACCTCGTAACTGTTTAACTTCAAAAGGTAGACAAATCTCTTTTAAACTGCATGAAAGACACTTTTTAGTGTTATCAATTGGTGTAGGCATAGTTGTTTGAGATGCAAGTTGAGCAAGAACAATCGCTTGCTCAGTCATTTGTCTTAGTTGAGGTGTAAATGCTACTGTCTGTCTTCTGCGGTTAGTATGATAAAAAATCTCACCATAAGCAAGGCAGCGTCCGGTACGTTCTTCTATACACAAAGCTGCTGCACAAAGTTGAAAATGGTCGTTAAGGTGCTGTGCCATCTTCCCTTTTTTATATTCCACAGGGACAAGCTGACCATCGCATTCTTCAACTGCATCAATGATACCTGCGACCTTCAAGCGATCGCTCCACACCCACTGCTGCTGATGAATCAGCATCTCTCCTTCTTGAAGTGTTCCTTCTTCATTGATATTGCGGTGGATGTGGCGACCCAAGATAATATGCTCGTTATCTGACATTTCGCCCAAGACATATTCAAGGTAAAATCTGCGTGGACAATATTCCCAGGCATTGAGGTATGCCAAAGGTAAGTAATCTTCATTCATCTTTTCGTTTGAATACGTATTTTTAGTTCAGCCCCGTAAGCGGGATTCAACCAATCTCACTTGCCCCATTCCCATCGCTGTTTTGCGCCCAACTCCCGCAAATGTTGCAAAATGAGCTAAGATTGTGGCTATTCTTGCTTGCTGGGAATCTAAAAATCGATATTTTACCCATCCTTGGGCACCAATTTCTGCTCCACCTTCCATTTTTAAGGCATGGGTTTTGAGGTCATAAGCAGAAACTAAACCATTCCACTCAACTTCGGGAAATTGCAGTTCTGGCGGAGCAAATGTGTTCCAACGGCGCAATAGACTGTTAAAAACCAATTCTGGTAGTGGGAAAGGCTGCACTCCTCCATTTTGCTTGAAGCTAGTAGGTGAAAGAAAGCGCAACTCAATCGCGCTTTGGGTTGTTACCTGCGCTAGTTTTTCAAAACTACTAGCTTGCAGGATATCTATCGACTTCCCCAATTGGCAAGGTATGCCTGCCAGCACGATTGACTCTCCCAGATTGGTACTTAATCCCCAAAGTAAAGGTGCTAGCAGTTCTTTTTTCAACAAGGTAATTCTCAACTGCATCTTTTGCACAGAAACATACTGGATTGCCACAGTTAACGGTAAGGTATTTTGTTGATGCAAGTTTTCAGCTAAGGCAGTATCAGCATTAGCAAACCACCGAAAGCATTGAGCATGGATGGCTCGTCCCAGTGTTTGCCCTGGTGCGGCAGATGCAACAGCAACTTGAATCACATGCAAGGCATGGGAATCTACTTCAACCCCTGTTAGTTCATAGGGTTTTTGCCACCATTCCACCAAGGTATTCTGAGCAATCTGCTGACAAATAGATTGCATCAGATTTGGATATAAAACTGAGTTTGGCAATACAGGCATAATTTTAGTAACACCTGTGTTAATCCGTAAAGGAATCCAAACTGGTAAAAGCTGGGTTTCTGATAGCCAAGAGTTCAGTGAGATGGGGCTGATTGAAGTTTCTACTTGTTTAAGAACTACGCTCAGTCCAGCGAATGTGACTTCAGTATCTTTGGTACATATCATAACGGGCGCTTGTAGCAACGAGTCGTAAAGGTAGAAATCCAGGTTTAATTACTCGGTCTTTGTCCAGTTGTGCTTTGTCGGTGGAAAAAGGATTGATTCGGTTAAAGGTAGCCTTTTCACCTAAATCATCCATTGGCTGTGCTGTAAAGCCAGTAATCAGATTTGGCTGAAATAATGGTTCAGAAGTTTCTTGTTTGTATTCTGGAAGATATTGAAAAAAACAGCCCCGTTTGCCAAAGTAGTTAATTTGAGCAAACAGCTGCTCTAGTTCTGCCAAGCGATCGCAACCACCACAACAAATTTGTAGATGTCCTTGTAAATGCACCCATTCCCGAAAAACAAACCCACCCTGCATGGGTATTGTCCTCCGGCTCTTATCTGCTTTATCAGCAGTTTGATCGTAGTAGCGCAGTTTGTAGCCGTTGCGATTCACAACCAATTGTTCTGGCGGCCAAATATAAATTTGTAAGTCTCGAAGCCAGGTAAATTCGCTTTTAATCCATCGCTCAAAATCACTTTGATGCTGCTTTCCCTGGCTTTCGAGCAAGACTTTCAGCAACGCCATCTTGATAGCGTAAGGAGTTGGCACTAGATTAGACCGAGCCGCCATGCTCGTTGCATCGGAGCGTTTGAGAGAGAATAGACTAACGGGCTGATAGGTGACGGTTAACCATTGGTTGGAGCTTGCTTTCACCTGCTGCTCCTGTTTTGACAGTGAGGATTTTGATTTATTCGATGGCTTCGGCATTGTTACTCTCCCAAGGTTGCGATCGCTCAATTAGAGTTTGAATTTGTTCAGCGAACTGGGCAATTGTCTCAAAATCAAAGCAGTGAATTGTACCTGCACCATTGAGATTATTCAGGGTGTCAGCCAAGCTATGAATTTGGCGGCTGTAACTTTCTGATAAAGGACTAAGCATTGGTGCGGGACAACGGCGAGTGCTAACAGTAATCACACCTTCAAAATGGTCGGGATGGGGTAAAAGAGTGTTGCGCTTTGCTCCATTGGGTTGCAAGTAGGTATACAGCACACTTTTTAGTAACACATCGAGCCGCTTTTTACGCTCAATAGGATCAATGCTGTAACTAAAATTGTGGGGATTGTAGCCAATGCGAAAAGCTTCAATATTGAGAACAGTTGCATATAAACCGGAACTGACCTGTACATTGTAAGGAGTTGGGTTATCTGTTCCATATTTCGCATGGAAGTAGCTCTGGGTTTTGACTAAGGTTGGTAAACCTACAGCGGCCCCAAACTCTATCACAGATTCCCGTTTTAAAGTTTGTCCACCTTTAACTGTCACCATAAATCCCTCCAAGTCGCTGATTGTGCAACGCTGGAGTACTTGGTTCGTTTTGGCAGTTAAATCTGTGTCTGACTGCGTAAAAACCGGAAGTCCTTTTTCTAAGTCATAACCAATACGGTCAGGATGAAATTGCTTTCCCCCTTCTGAAAGTGTTAGCCCTTCCTGAATCGCAATTCGGTGCAGATGTTCTGCTTGAATATGTTTGAGCATATCCCCGGAAACTCCATTAACATATTCAGGTTCAGTCATGTCTTTCTGAATAATGTAGTAGCGACGCGTTAGGGATTGATTGCCCTCGTTGCCTTCATTATTCAGAGCATGAAGTTGCCAGGATAGTACACCGCTTATAGAAATTGAATAAATCGGAAATTTTGTCTTAGTCATTGTTGGATTCTCCTAAATTTTCAGTTGCTTCCAAGTTGTTTAAATCTTGCTCGTCATTAATATCCGCATTCTCATCTTCCAAATCCACTTCCTTCGCCTTTGTCCAACGGGCATACCCATAGGCAATCAACAAATTAGCAACCAGTACTGTGTCATAGTTTTCAACCAATTCAACTAATCGATCTAGGTCTTCTTTGGTTGTCCAAACTCGTCTTAGGGATTTACCTTCCTTGAGAAGTTGTTCGGATAAGCGTAAATTTTCCGCTTGGTATTTTGCCAGAAAATCAGTAATTTCGCTCAAAAAATCCTTCTTGGAGCCAGATTGACTGCTCAAACTTTGTGCCAATCCATAGGTGCGTTGCCAGTCTAGTTCTATAACACCCTGTTGCGTTTTCACCTTCCCTGCATATACTGTTGCTTGATTAATTGCTTTGGCGATGCGGAGAAAGCTGGGGTCTGTAGTAATTTTGGTGAAATCTGTGTCTTTTTTAGTCATAGTGTTCAGTCCAGCAATTGAAAATAAACGGGGAGGTTTTGCTTTGGGATCTGCCAAGCGTTTTACTATGTAATCGGCATAGCTGGCCTGAAAACGAAAAAACCTACGAAGATTTGTCCCAGTAATAAAATCTCGATATGCAGCCAACAGTTCGCTGTGTCCCTCTTCCGCCGATAGGCTACCGATCACAAACAGATGCTCATTTAGAACCTTTAGATAATCTGTCAATTCCTCAGAATTTTCCGGTCGAATCCACCCAGGAAGCCCCAAGGTAAAAACTTCTTTGACACCATAAACTTGCCCTTTCGAGCCAAAGTGAGTGCCTACAAAGTTGCTGACAAAATGGTTAATCGGTTGCCATAGGTCAAAGTCATCTGCTTCTGCATCAGCTTGAGATGGATGACTATTGAACAGTTGTTGACAAAACCGCAACACCAACTCTGCATCAAACCGGGCAATCCCATGTCCTCCAGAAGGTGGGTTATATTTGCGTAATTTATCTAACACCTCCCGATATTTGCTCAACTGAATATCTAATGGTTCTAACGCTACAACTCGCCAGTCATAAACTCGTTCGGCAATCTTGACCCGTTCAGCAACCCCAAAGCTAAATAATCCTCCTGCAATCAGCCATAAGCTTAACCAATCTGCTTTTTGGGAATCTACTTTGTTGCTATCCGCCTTGATGCGGTTAACTCCCTGAACCGATGTAGGCAGGTAAACCTTGACAGCACTGCCCTCTTGAGGCAACTGTTGACCACTTGCTTGTTTGAATAACTCCGCAACCTGCTTAGTTTCTCCATTCAAGCTAGAGTAATTCTCCTGGCTGAAAGCTTGGAAGAGGGAAACAAGCAAAACGCCGTAGTGATCCTTATTCTCCCAACCCAATTGCCACAGTTCGTTATGATTGCGATCGTGGCGCATGGAAGTTAGGACTACACCATTTTGAGTACTAGGATGGGGTGGATCTGGTGCATCTTCATTAAATTGAACTTTGCCCCGTTGCTGAAATACATAATCTCGATAAAGTTTTCGCGCATCGCTTTGTTCTACTGTGTCAAAAATAACTGTTTCCTGAGATATTTTGCTGATATCTGTCTTTTTACCTTTGACTGGTGGAAACGGGTTGGTGTAACTTAGTTTACCTATTGGTTCTAAATTGACAGCCTTCTTCAACTGGATGCAGTAACGTGTCCCTTCATCCACAAGCTGAATGTCGATTTTTTGGTTAGTCGCTTTCAGGGCATATTCCACAAGCTGCGCCAGACCTAGCATTAGAAAGGTGTCGGCATAAGTCCCGAATTTTTTAGTGACAAATAGGCGCTCTATCATCTGGCGTTTTACCCATGAGCGTTGTGTACTTCCAAAGATTCTATACCCCGTTGGAAGAGGGCTATTCCAATATGTCAGACCTTTCTCAATAGGTTTGCTTAATGAAAAAGGCTTTATGATACTTTTTATATCTAACCAGAAATAAGCTGTGACTGAAGTACGAGCCGACTATGATGGTGCTTGGAAAGATGGTGTAGAACAATACTTTAAGGCGTTTCTTGCATTCTTTTTTCCAGAGATTCAAGCAGAAATTGACTGGCCGCGAGGCTATGAGTTTCTTGACCAAGAACTTCAGCAGTTGATGAGAGAATCTGAAGTTGGTAAGCAATTTGTCGATAAGCTGATCAAAGTTTGGCTAAATGATGGGAAGGAAACCTGGTTGCTTGTGCATTTGGAAATCCAAAGTCAAGTAGATAAGCTGTCGCGCATTTAATTTGCACAACTAGGGCGGGCAAGATGCCCACCCCACAAGAGATTCATTTTTTTGAGGATGCAAATTAAAAGATTTTTAGCTTACCAACTTTGCCAAACGTATGTTTTCTTACCATTACAGAATTTTTGACCGTTATAACCGGGAAGTTGTTAGCTTGGCAATTCTGGGGGATAATCAAGCAAATTGGCGACCTCAAGAATATAGTTATGGGCGCTGGGGATGTCGGCTAAGTCTTCAATTCCCAATTGTGAAACTCCTAGACTACGAAGCCCGTTGGTTAGAATTAGAGCAAAGCGATAGTCCCTTTGCTGTACTTGTGATGGCACACCTGCGGACACAAGCGACAACTCAAGACTTCGCTGGTCGATTGCGCTGGAAGTTGAGCTTGATTAAGCGGATGTATGAGTTAGGCTATACTAGAGACAAAATTTTTCAGCTATTCCGCTTGCTAGATCGATTAATGACTTTACCACCCGATCTGGATTTGGATTTCAAAGCTGAATACTGAACGCTGGTCGCAAAGGCGCAAAGCTCTGACCACTAGCAAATAAAGTTGTAAATATTCCGTTTGGTCAGAGGTGAATCTATTTAAATCAAAGTCTTTTTTTATCGGGTAGACATCTTTACTCAAGTTTGCTTTTGGTAAGGATAATGGCTGTGGTAGAAACCTATGAATACTCCGCCAACTATCGGCGATCGCTTGCTTTGCCTCTGGGTGTAACTCTATACTTTTAATCTTAGCCGTTGCTGCTTGATCCCATCCCCCAGCCCAAGCAGAATGGTGACGACCCGCAGCCATGATTACTGTGTGACAGATGTATTTAATTTGTTCTGTATCTGCGGAAAAATGATCTTGCAGTAAGGGTACTAACGATCGCTTGAGAATATCTTGGGCTAAGTAAGCACTTTCAACAGCATGGTTTGGACGCTTGTATTTCTTTTCGTAGGCTTTGAGGGCATCTCGTTGATGTCTGTCTTCTGGGCTGTAGTCTGTGTGCGCTAGTAGATGTTTTCCGGGGTTTCTACCAAAGAATGAAGAATGAGCGATCGCTTGCCATCCCCTCATCACTTCTTGCCATTTCACTTGTAGTTTGCCCAGGTCATGGGTGAAAATAGCTAGAAATACCAATACTTCAAATAAAGCTTCTGCTTCTTTCTCCTGCGCCTGCGGGAAAATTTTACCTTTGATAAATCGTCCACCAGCCGCCAACAGTTCATCACGAACACTAGTATAAGTAGTTTCTACGGACACTCCATTTTTTAATCGGTTTACTGTAAATGCTTCCCGCCAGCACTTCCACATCAACACTAGATGCCCTACATAATTGTCCATCTGGTAACGGTACTCACTAGCGATCGCACGCTTTGACTTATCAGGAGAAACAAAGTGGTTCCCGAAAACATCAATACCAATTAACAAGCCAATATGTTCGTCATAATGAACATAGCGAGGATTGACTAAAATCCGTATACTGCCAATAAGTGCCTCACGAGATTTAATTAGAGTACAAACAGGTTGACTATACGTTTCTGATTTTCCTTTCGGGTTTTCAATCTGCTTAAAAATCCAGTCTGCTCCAAATTCCATATTTTGGAACTCCCGCCAGACTTTGCATAGCATGGAAACAGGCAGCGAAAAACTTAGCAGTTTTTGGGGGTCAACTACTTCCTCTTCAATATCAATTAAGCCATCTTCTTCCCAGATAAATACACTGCGGCTATCAACTGACCGAATCAATTCTCTCCCGGCAGATTGATCCCCTCTGAAAAACGCATCCTCAAAGCGTTGTTCAAAATTCATCCGGTTGTTAAGTCGTCGCTGTTGCTGTAGTAAGTCTTCTGTAGTGTGAACCTGATTTATCCATTGTTCTTCAGTACGGAATCCAACATTCTCATTGGCCTGTACAGATTGGGTGTGTTCCTGTAACACAACCCATGTGAGTTCACAGGTTTCTTGAGAATATGGCAGAAAGCTTTGCTTTTTAGGTGCTGATTCTTCTTCTAGGTCTAAATCTGCGATCGCTATTTTACAAGAAGCTGGATTAACTTCAACTGTAGGATAAATATAGACTTCTCCTTGCTCACCACCAAACCGAGCGCAACGTCCAGCCCGTTGTAAAAGCGAGTTCATTGGACAGAGTTGAGTGTGCATGACTTGGCAGGTGATGTTAATTCCTGCTTCGATTACTTGGGTAGAAATCAAAACGTAGCACGTACCATCATCTTGCCAGTTTTGGGCAAATATGCTTTTGAGGTCAGTTTCTTTCTGAGCGCGGTGTTCTGGGAGGAATCTAGAATGTAACAATGTAACGTCCAATGTTCCCTCGTAGTTCAGTTCCTCTAAATCCCGGAATAATCCCTGAGCCTGAGAAACTGTGTTGCAGATGACTATCACTCGTTGACGCTGATAAGCTCGAATATCGTCTAGGATTACCGAAGCGTTAAGAGGATGGGACACAGCTTGAAAGGTACGACAGCGATCGCCTTCTATGGCTTGTAAATCTGCATCTTCAACTTGAATAATTTCCATTATCTATCAACGTCTGTATTTGGGTTGCAAGTTCATTAGTTAAAGTTGCCGTCATCAGCAAAAATGGGGAAATGCCTTTGACTTGTTGTAAAACCTTCAGAACAGTAGCAAAAGAACGGTCTGGGTCAAGCAAATGTAATTCATCAAATACGAGATATGAGGCAAAAATCGCTCCTGAGTTGACATTGGCAGAACCACGACCGACTGAGTAAGGGATATTCAGGAAGCTGCTCAACATTTGGTCAATTGTGCAGAAGACTATATCACCTTCAAACCGTGGGTCTTCTGGGTTTTCTCCTGTTTGTAGGGTGACAGCTAGGGAACGGGACGATGGATAAACCTTCTCCCAGTTTGTAACTAATATTTCAGTACGTTGACGCAGGCTGTTGGCTAGGGTTCGCAGGGGGACAACGTAGATGAGTTTATTGGGGAAGTCTATATTGAGGGCTTTGGCGAAGAGGAAGGGTGCGATCGCTGTTTCTGTTTTTCCTGATCCTGTGGGGGCGCGGAGGAGGATATCTTGGCGGTTGAGGAGTTTAGCGATCGCTTCTCGTTGAAAGTTGCGCGGGGCGAAGGTAGTGAGGGTTTGAAAATATTCATTAATCATAATTGATAAAATGAATTAGGATGATTTTGATATTAGTTAGTAATCAGTTGTAAATTTGGAAACTTATACTAAGTTTTTACTGAATACTGATTACCATTAACTGCTTACTGATTCTGCGAGGAATTATGCTGCTAACTGAACATCGCGCTGACCGAGTGGTTCTTTACAATATCAGTTGGCAAAAATTTGAGAATTTATTAGTAGACTTAGGTGAAAGCCGTGCAGCTAGGGTAGCTTATGATGATGGTACGTTAGAGATTATGACACCGTTACCAGAACACGAATATTACAAAGAAATAATTGGTGACATCATCAAAGATACAGCTGATGTTTTGGAGCTAGATTATGAGTGTTACGGCTCAACTACATGGAAACGAGAACTAAAAAAGGCTGGAATAGAATCTGATAATTGTTTTTATTTTCAAAATGAAGCTTTAATTCGAGGTAAACTCAAGTTTGATTTAAATCAAGATCCACCTCCAGATTTAGCTTTAGAAATTGATGTTACCAGTAAATCTTTAGATCGCTTTCCCATCTATGCACGGTTAGGTGTACCTGAAATTTGGTCTTATGACTCTGGAGAAATCAAAATTTACCAGTTGCAAGGTGAGGAATATCTTGAAAGAGAAACAAGTTTAGTGTTTCCTAATCTGAATATTCAAGAAATTCCATCACTAATTGAAAGATACCGTATGGTAGGAAGACGAGTTTTCCGACAAGCAATTAGGGAGTGGGTTAGGGGACAGATGAGTTAGATAGTAGAGATTCAGAATGTGGGGGTAAAGGATGCGATCGCTATTTTTCTTCACTTGAATTTTTAGGGGTGAACTGCTAATGCTTTTGCAGCACTTGTCCCCACAGAACAGATAACGGTTTTTATCATTTTAAAACCTGGGAATATTTATTAAATTGATTGTAAATATTTACTCAATATTTACACGCTCTGGTAGTAATTGCTCTGCTAATTTTTGTAATTGTGGGTATAGTGATACAGCTTTTTCTTTAAGCTTTAAGGCAGGTTGAGGATTAAGATTCATACCTACATGAGCGATATCATTACGTAGTTCAGCCATTTGACTCCAAACTTTAAGCAGTTCCTCTACTTGTGGTAAAGCTGCAAGTTTTTCATCACAAGGACTAGGAGTAATAGGACGGGGTAATGCTTTTCTATTTTCAACAGCATTATTTATAGCACCTTCGACATATTTTCTACCTTTATTTTTATCAAACATTAGTTCACCAAATTTCAGAACTAATACAGAAATGAGCCATTCACGCGCTAGAGTTACTGCCTGTACAACTCTATCTCGCTGAATGTACCACTCAATCATTTGTAACTGTAACCATAAATTTTCAACTAATGCTGCTTGATCAGTTGGATCTTTTAAAGCAAATTGTCCATACTCTTTAACAACTCTTTCTGACAATAATGAAAATGGTTTAGCACGTTCAGCAAAGCTTGGTTCTGCTTGTTTTAAGATTTCCTCTAACCTAGTGGCTGATTGCATTGTTTCAATTGGTCGAGTCAGATTTAGAGCTAATGAAATAGTCTCAATACTTTTAGCAGTTTTTTCTAGCTGACTTTTTAATGGTCTACTAGCAGGATTATTACGTAACTCAGCACTTGATGGAATAGCAGTTTTGAGTAAATTGGCTAGTGCTTGTCCATCTCCTATTTCTACAAAGCGTTCTGTTGCGGTTAACCAGTCAATCATGGACACAAATTCTGATAAATCAATTACTGGCGCAGGTAAACCGATTTTGGAATTACCTAGTTCTAATGCACCATAGTAGATAGCATCAATCGTAACGTTTTTAGCTGCTTTTAAGTAAGCAGCAAATAAAAATATAAGAAAAGGTAAAGAACGCAGTCCATGAGTTATATCAAAAATAACGTGATCATTTTCATTAACTTGTTCTGCAATTATCTTAAATGTTTGCCACATTTCTTCAGTGCTTCTGCCCGTTGGGATATCAATCGGCTTAATGCGTAAATCTCCCAACGCTTCTAAAACAGGCCAAGTATTTTCTCTAGCTCTTTCTGTCACACAGACTAACATTTTGTCATATTCACAAAATTGTCGCAAAGCCTCTGCAAAAACTCCACCAATATATTCCTTACCGTTATGAGTATAGATAGTTTTTAATGCGCCGCGATCGCCTAAAAATGTAATGATATTAATATGGCTCATGATTTTTGATTCCTTCAATTTCTACTACGGTAATAGTGGTAAACCTGTTTCATCCCAAAGCGCAGGTAATGAAACTTTAGGGCTACTAGTGCGTTCATTCTCAACAAACCACTCAAAAGCCTTACCCTCTGGATTTGGAGGTACAGGGTTTTGTCCTGGTTGTTGACGTTTTCTGGGATAATGAACGGGCTTGTTGTCGTTGAACCCTTGGCATCCACAACAAAAAGCCTGAATAAAGCGAACTTCCTCAAACGATTTACCGTTACTATAAGCTTCAGTTACAGCATTTTTAAAAATTGCTATTGATCCTTCTGCTTCTCTAGGCGATGAATTAGAAGTTGAGTATAAAGAAGAATAAAATTTGCGCCAAGCTTCTCCTTTACGCAGGTCAGTTTCATCCCAATTAATAGTTAACCTTACACTACCAAAACCTAACGGTTTGCCACCTCCTAAACGGTGATAATTATTTTCAGGAAGAGATAGTAACCAAAGCAATGCACCTAATTCAACATCTGAAAGGTTAGTTACATCAATATTAAAACTGAAGGTAGTATTAGGTTTTACCCAAGCTGTAATAGAACGATTTTGATCATCTCGTTCTATATTATTATTTTTAGGTCTACGATACTCTTGGAAATGTCCATCTTGTTCTATTTGCGTTCTATCTTCAACAGGACTATTCCAGTATTGTACAGGTAAATTATTATGATGAGGATAAACTTTTCGTCCTCTTAAACCATTATTACTTTGATAAGTATTTTCTTTTGATATCCCTTTATCAAGTGGTGTTCCTTTTTTATCTTTAGCAATATAAAATCTTGCTTGTTGTGGTTTAGGTTGTCCAAGAATAGCCAAAGGAAAACCATTATCTCCAAATGATTCTATAGCATCATCTGATTTGCACTCTACTGAATTAATTCGCAAATTACCTTTATAAGAACCTTGACCATTTTGATTCACCCAACCAAATACTCTATCGGCTGGCGAAAGAGAATTAATTTCTGTGGCTGGTTTGAGATTGCTATCTAGTAAACTGTCAGGAGATACATTATATAATCTTCGAGAAATAGAAACAGGAAATAAGGCTATTACTTTATTATTTTGAAGCTCTACATAACATAAAGTACCTTCCTTTAAATCTAATTCACTAGCTTCATAAATATGACGTGACCAAGCAGTTTTTCCTGGTGTAGCACCAAGATAATCTTGTGGAATTTGGTTGTTTTTACCGCGATTATCTAAATCTTTGATATGAGTTTCTTGATAATTATTAATCAGTTCTCGCCAAAAAGATTTAATTCCATCAGTGATAGTTATGGTTTGATTGTCATTTTTTTCAATGAAAACTCGCTCGTATTTTTTACCATTAATATTTGCACCAGTAACTAATACCCATCCTTTCAACCATTCACCATCACCAGGATAGGTTGCAGCATCGCATTTTTTAATCCTAGTTACTAATCCTTTATTGATTCTTACCCAAACTGCATCACCATGTTGAGGTAATTCGTTTGAGTTGTCATATTTAATTGCTTCTCTACTTTCACCTTTATCTCGCAAATTACTACTTTTTTGATAACGCAATAATCTAGCTGTATTACCTAATAATCCTGGTGCTTCCATTAGTCTTAAAACTAATTGATTATTTCTGCGTTCAACTCTAGCAGGAATAAGATCATTTTTTGTAGACATTCTCAAGGCTAGACGGTCTTCGTGTTTAACAAATATTGACAGTCGAGAATTAGTTACTGCTTCATAAGCCGATCGCAACATTCCCTTAACTGAAGTTGGAGGTAAATAAGGTTTACCATCTGCATCTAATCGAAGTGGATAAATTTTGTGATCTGTTCCTTCTGCTTTGGCTGCATCAGGAATCAGTAAAGGTGTAATGGTGGTTAAAGTGACGGAAATTCTACCACTCCAATGATTATCTAGATAAGAACCATGTCCGCAAGGAGTGCGATCGCCTAATTCTCCATCAATATTACGTGGAAGTGCTGGAACAAAGTTATATGGGTTGTGAAAGTCTCCTGGTGGTGTATTGTTTCTAGGTGAACTATGAGATGAACGAACTGGTTGCGGTGGTGGTGTTACTTCTTTTTTAGGTGTAGGAGTAATAGGTTGAGTGGATACAAAAGGCTTTCCTTTTTCGCGGATCTGTTTTGGCTGTCCACCTACTTCTTCTAATTCAACGTCTAAACCATTGAGTTGGGCGATCGCAGTTTTTTTGATTTCTAATAAATCTGCTGATAACGCTGAGTCTGGAATTATACTACTAATAAATGAGCCTTTACTATTAGTAAATTGCAATTGAATTTTTGCATTTTTAGAAACACTTAATTTTCCTGTTAACATTATTTCACCACTAATCCTATTAATCTTTCTTCCACTACTGAAACATTACCATTCTCATCAGTTTCTTTGAGATATTCAACAGCATTCAAATAAACTCGTTTATCAGTCGTTATTCCTTTCAATGGAATATTTATAGAACCGATACGAGCAGTAGCTAGTTTTCCCCATTCTGAAGGTGATACAGTTTTAATTCCTTTACCCCATAGAATATATTGTTGGGGAATTATATCTAATGCAAAGATCGCAGGAATATCATTATCTAAATAATCGGAAATATTTTGTTCTGAAATTAAAACGGCTTTACCTTCACCATTCAATTGATTTAACCAACGCAATTCAATATTTTGATTAAATGCTCTCAACTCAAAAACTTTATCGAGAGGTAAAGTTTGATTATTCGCGTCTTTTAAATCTCCATTTGATTCAACTTTAGCAAATTGGCAGGAAGTAGGAGAGTAAATAATCGCTACTCCTTCAGAAAGTACAGAAGCGCATTTTTCCAAAGCTGATTTGAGACTAATATGATTTTGTGAAGTTCTTCCATATAAGTTTATCATTAATTAACCGCCTTTTTTTCATTTATCCAGTTTGTCCAAGCATTATTTAAATATTCTAAAAGTTCAGAATCTAGATATGTTAAACTTCCATTGAGTAAAGTTACATTAGCAAATTTAGTTAATTTGTCTGGAAGATTATCACCATTGATTGTAATTTTGTTAACTTTAATTGAACCCATACCTCTATTTGTTCCATATCCTAAAGGAATACGACCATTTACTAAATCACGCAAACATAATAAAAGTAGAGAGATAGTACAAAACTTATAAAATTGATCTTCAGGAAGACGAGTAATATCTAAAGTCAAAGATATCGGTTCCCATCTGATATTCATCAAGTCTAAATTGCTGTACAACATACCATCAGCAGCACCTCCAGTCCATCTATCCACTGCTACATGAAAAGCTTGTTGAATATTTTGGAGATTAGCATTATTTAATGCGTCTCTCAATTTTTTTTCGTCAGTAGCAGCTTGTATATCTCCCCAAGCTGAAGGAGTGATAGGGATATTGGCGTAACAATCATCAATAAATAATGAACCAATGCCCTTATGAGTGCTATTATTAGCTTTTGCTCTTGTTCCAAATAATTCATCAACTAATGGAAGTTCAATTTGCTCCATAAAATTAGAAGATGCTTTTACTGTTGAAGAACAAACAGTTCTAATGATGCGTTCAGCTTGAAATCGTAAAGCTCCTTTAATTGAACTACCTGGTAAAACAAAGGTTAGGCTATTTTCAATAGCACTAACTAAAGGAAGAATATCTACAGCAATACCATTTCCTTCAGCTTTTACCATTAAAGGGCTTTGTGGTTGCCAGTGAATTTGAAAAGTCAATTTACATTTTTGGTTTTGAGCAGGAATGCTATAAGTTTCTAAAAAGTCTTTAGTAACAATTTCATAATTATCCCGTAAAGCTTTTAATATACCATCACGTTCATTAAGGTTAACTTGACGAACATTGAAATTAGATAACTTTACTTTTCCCAATCCTCTTGTTTTTGCCGCACCTAATCGAATTTCTCCATTCTCTAAAGATTTAATGAAAGAGGAGAAAGTATTTTTATAATCTGTTGATTTTTCTTCTGATTCTAAAGGTATATCTAGCGTCATATTTAATGGAATTTTACAGCCTCTGGGTAATATCACCCGATCATATTTAACTTTTTCGGCGGCTGTAGCGCATTCTCTGTTAATACCTACACCATCTCTAATTTCAGTATTTCTATCCTGAATATGAGCATCTTCCACAATAATAAAACTAGCGTGACCATCATCATCTTTTGGTTGTTGATAACCCCAAACACTATTTGCTTGTCGGTCTTTTTCTATCCAACCACTGAAAGCTCCCGCTAAACTTGTGCCTGGAATATAATATTGACCTTCACCATTGACAGCTAAAGCTAAATCTATTTGAGGATTTCCTCCATGACCACCTACATGAATAGGACTTTGGGCAATTAAGATACCACTGACTTTAATACGAGAAGCTATTCTACGTGCCATCTCATTTTTATCCTTCTTTTTGAGTATTATTTTGTTGACTTTCAAGCTCACGTTTATGAGCGCGGATACAAGCATCTATAAGAATTTGTACTGCTTCTAGCCATAATTCTTTTTTTAGTCTTTCCTCTCCTGTTGCAGTCAACGTAAATTCAGCAAATCCTTGTTTATGTTCTAATTTGCTTAAAGCAGATGATAAATGTTCCCAAATTTCTGTGGGACTAGTGATTAATTGACGAAGTTTATCTAAACTACCATTTGGCCATTTATCAAAACGATTTTTAGTTTGTTGTAAATGTTGAATCCATTTTTCTATCGCTTCATCGTCTGGTGATTCCAAGCGTGTTAGCACCGAACGTAAACTTCCTAATTGGCTCATAGGAGGTTTACTTTCTTTATTCTCGATTTTTATGTTTAAAATTTGAGCGCGAGAAGTACAGTCAGAAGCCAAAAGTAAAGATGCTCTATGAATAATTTCTTTCCATGCTGCTCTTTCCAAGATATAAGCATAATTAATCGTATCTTGATTATCTTCAAGGTATAAATTGGAATTGGCAGCAGAATTTTCTTGTTTGTTTGCTTTTACCTGTTGTTTTCCTGTTAACATCGAGCTTATTAAAATTGGGTCATTGAAACAAATCTGACCATACCCTTCGGCTCTACGTGCACCAATACCTCTTGATTCAATTTCCGTTAATAATTCCTGTTTAAGTGTTCCTTCTTTGACTTCAAAAACAATACAAGTTCCTGCTGCTAATCCCACTAATGAAGGGCGAGGTAATCCCCAGTGTACTTGCCAAGAATCTATTCGATGTGTTCTCGCTATGAATGTAAGTTTGGTATCTGCACCAGATTTTATTTCAAACTCCACCTTCAAATATTTTTCTAGCTCTGCTTTGAAATATTTGATATCAGTTGTCGGTCGTAATCTTTCATCTCTGAGTAATACATCAGAAAGCAACCAAACAGTTAATTCATTATTGTTAATTTTTGGATTTTGATATTTAGATTGTGGATTACTTAAAACTTCTAAACTTATGTCACCATAATCATCTTTTTTTGATTGCCCAATACGATAGTTTCCTGGTAAGGATTCACGCCAATTTTTGCTATTCTTGTCTAAGACATCTGCTATAGATTGCCGAAGTTTCAATTTTGCTTGTAATTTAGTTCCTGCTTGAATAGCTTCATAACTATAAATACCTCCTCCTGAATCTTTGGTAGTACGTTGAACTTGATCTTCAATAGTGTTATGAGTCCCTACACTCATTTTTATTGTTTCATAATGAGGTAAAGTTGTTCCATCTGTGGAATCTATATATCCTGCTCGATAGCCTTTCAATTGACCATCTTGTTCAGGTTCTATAAAGCGATTATAAACCTTTCCTCCTTTATCTAGTCCACCTCCTAGTTTTTCATAAAATAGTGCTAAAGGTACAGGTCTACCTTGCTGTTTATTGACTTCTAACGTAGCGTTAGTAATGATGATATCGCTATTGGCGATCGCACTACCTAAATCTACACCTAGTCCACTTATTTTTTTGGTAATTAACTTTAGTAAATGAGTTCCAGGGATATAATCAAGTGTCTCAACTAAGTTACCAACAGTTCGTTTAGAAATAATCAGGGGAGATTTTGTAGTAATACCTAAACTGACTTCTACCCATTCTTTGTCTTCAGCTTTGGTTACATATCCTATATTTTTTGTATCTTCTTTATCGGATGAATCCTTTCTTGATGGTGGATCTGGTGGAGAATTTTTTGAAATCCAATCAATACGGTATTTTATATCCTCATGTTTAATTACTAATTGACATTTTCCTGTTCCTCTACGACGTTTACCACCCAGACGTTCTACAAATTTAGTTCCAGCAACCAAGAAAGCATAAGCAGCCTCTTTTTGATCTTTCTTTACTGGTAAAGTTAGTTCACACTCTGCTTCTAATTTAGCCCCACTTCTAACTACTTCTTCAAATCTGAGAAATTCCTCTTTAGCACAGCCAGATTTAACATCTATACTAATTCCTGGCTTGACAAAAGTTAGAGCATTCTTGATATTAGGTTTACTATTGAGAATTTCCCGTAAAGGTTGAGAGAAATATGCTGGACGTATTGATAAAGCCGCAGGAATAGGAGATGTCTCTATTGCTTCTCCTCCTTCTGCTAAAGCTGGTTGTTCTCCGAAAAGATAATCTACCCACTTTTGCCAAGTGCCATTTTCTTTACCATCATCTAAACCAAAAGCTAATAATTCGCAAGCATCTCGCCAAATACCTGTAAGAGTTTTAGCTGGTATATAAGGTATTCCATCTTTATCTTTTTGTACTAAACTATCAATATCTCCAGGTATGCCTGCACCACAACCAATGTGCCAATCACTGGTAAGTTTAATTTGGATAGTCCATTTGTCTATTTTTGTAGATGTAGTATTCAAGTTGTTCGCTTTGGTATTGACTGATATTTGCGGTTGGTTTTTATGAGTTTGTTTTTGTTTAGGCTTTCTGCTCATTATTTTTATCCTCTAAATTTACAAATTCAGCTGCATCTATCGCATCTAATAAACCAGTGATATCAATTTCTAAATCAGGTTCTAAATCGGGTTCTTTTTGAAATAGTGACTTTTCACTCCCTGCTAAAATAGTTAATTTTTCCCTATAGCGATTACGAATCAATAAATACCTCGCATCAGCAACACTCTTACCTAAAAATAATCCTGCTTTCAATTCCTGAATCTGACTATTAGGTAATAGTCGCTTATTATCATCATTCTCATCTTTAGCAGTGAGGGCTTTTATTTTCACTTCTAACTTAGAAAATTGATGAAATTTAGCCCATTCTAAACCTTTTGCTTTTTGAAGTTCTTTATAATCAGTAACTACATAAGGACGGTTGTGTAACTTTTGAGTTATATTCCCTGATTTGATTTCGAGCTTGCTCCGAATATTTTTAAAATCAACATTGCTAGAATCATAAAGTATATGGAAATCAAAAGCAGAGCAAGGATAAGGCTTATTCGTTCCTGGATGAGTTACTTTCTTTTTAACTTCTTTAGCAGACTGCATTAGTTTTTCTGCTAATTCGTAAGCGACTGAAAAAGGAAACTTTGCTTTAATAATTGCTACTCCTGCACAAGCTGAAAGACGAGGAACTTTTAAAGCTTTTGCTGCAATTTCTGCAATTAGTTTATTGTTTGATGTTTCTTGTTCAAAACTGTTTAGAAATAATTTAGTAAATTGAATAGCATTTTTACCATCACATACTACAGTTAAATCATCACCGCCTAAAATTAATGGTATGACTGTAACTAATTTTTTATTAGCAGAGTCAAAAGCATTAATAGCGGTATTAAAAGCTTTTTCTGTGCAGATATCTAAATTAATAGAAAAGTGTTTAAATTTGTCTATATAGTTTCTATTTTTTTCTATATAAGTTTTATTTTCATTGTTAATATGGTCTTCAAATTTTAAAAAAATTTCTCCTAACCCATTACCATCTGCATGAATAACAGATAACCATCTTCCTTCACTTTCATTTTCAAAATAGTTAATCAATTCTCTGATGCTCTTAGGAAAATTAAGGTCAGGGTTTTCCTGTTTTATTAATTCTCTAATTCTTTCTAAACCTTTCTCACTATAATTTTTTTTACTACAACTAACTACAGAAGTAGGTTTTCCTTCAGAGTTATCTATTTGAGAAGCAGGGAAACCGCTTGTAGAACATTCATCTATCATGGGTAAACGCAAAAACCGTAAATCATTAGCAGGTTTTTTAGAGCGAACAGTCGCAAATTTCTGATGTATTACACGATTGATTTCTCCTAAATCATCTTTATTCCAATCAAATTCATGAATAACACCACAAATATCTAAACCTGGAGCTTCTTTCAGAGCTTTAAGAGTAACGTACTGAATAATTTCCTTAGCAGTTATTCTTTCTTTTGTTAGTAAAAGTGACTTTCCTGAAGTTGCGACAATTACTTCAACGTAGACATCATTATTGATGTCAATACGTGGATTTAAATTTTTGTCATCTAATAGATTATTTCTGAGTTGCCTGACATTTTTAAAAAGACTCAAACCTTTATTGGATTTGCTAGCTTTCTCTACAGCTTCTAAAACCCATTTTGTCCCTGCACAATAGGTTAGTTCAGAAGCACCAATATTTTCTTTTAATTTATTAGTAGAAAAAATGTAGTTTTGATTTCCAGATGTTTCAATAAGTACCAAATACATAATCTATCCTTTTCTAAATCTGCATATATAATTTAATTACTAAATCTAAATCATCTATGTGTTTATACCACACTCAACGCCATGAACAATCGTGCCAAAGCCTTCACAGTTAGACGCTGTGATACATCCTCTCCTCGTTTTAATCTATGAACCCTACTGCGAAAAATCAGTGATTCGGATTCAACAACATCATTGTTTCCGTCAAAGTCGCTGAAAATAATTGCTACAACTTGCAATTTCAACTCAGCACACAACTTTTCCCAAGGCTCAATTTCTAATTCATCTTTCACCAAAATTACTGCATGAGTAGCTTCCGCCATAATCAAGCGGTTCTCGTCTGATATTTTTCCCCCAATATCAAAGACTAATATCGGAGTATTGATACCCCTGATTTCCTGCGCCTTCAGTTTGGCGAAATCTTCAGTAAATCCTGCTTTGTATTGTGCTTTCAACTGAGCAGCTAAATCAGGATCGCGCCTGACGGTTTCGCTGTACCAAGAACCATCGCCATCAGGACACCCGGAAATAAAGTATGATTCTGATGCATTGGGAATCTGCAATAGTGCTTGTTTTAATCCATCCCGAAAGCAAGTCTTTCCTGTATTCGCAAAGCCACACAACACAACTTTCAGGTTGGCTTGCGGCTGTGAGTCTCGCACCACATCCAAAATATCCCCGACTTGATACTCAAAATGTCTACTAATAGTAACTACATATCTATCAAGCCCTTTATCTCCAATCTTCGGATCAAAGATAGCGATCGCATCATATACTTTCCCTAACTTATCCCCTAATACTTGACTAACTAATACAGATATCCGCCCGTTGATTTTAATCAGGGAACCTCCGGGTATCTCTCCCGTAGCAATCATTTCATCTAATTTTGTTGCTACATCACAAACAATGCGATCGCCTGTAGCTTGCGTATTGCCAAATCCTACTTTAAGAATGTCACCCTGTAACTCTATATGATAAGTAGTCATGATTATTGCAGATTTATGATAAAACCAATCTACTTCTCTGGCTGCTTCACCTATCAAATATCAATCTATTAAGTCTCCTAGTTTATACGATGGATTGTGTGTGATAGAAATGACATATTTACCTAACTTGGGATCGTAAAAAGCAACAGCACCATATATATGAGCAAGCTTATGTGCTAGAACAAACGCTACAGGGATAGAAATAGGCCCATTAATCTTTAGAAGTTGCCCTCCCGCAAGTTCTCCTGATGTTGCCATTTCCTGCAATCGGGCTGCGGCATCGCGCACAATCTGGTCATTTTGAGCAGGTTCACCAAAATTTATCCGTAAAATTCCGTCTTTTAGGTCGATTTTGTAAGAACTCATTACCTTTAGATTTATGTGATGGGTACATCATACACGCACTTGGAAGAAGTGTCTTCCAAGATGTTGTATCTTGGTATTATTATTTTTATCGAGACTCGGCTGTTGTCTGAACTAGTTTTTCAAGATATTCCTGATGTAGAACTATTGCAGTGCTTAGGACGCGGGTATCTCAAGCAAAATTTACTACGAGCAATTCGCTTGTGGGTGTGGCTGCGATCGCTTTACGGTGACAATCAAGATCGTGTGGTTTTAGACGATTCTTTCTCTTACGCAGATTGGCGAAATGCCTTCTTTAGTTCTACACATACTATTGGAGAAGAAATTCCCGCCATACATGACTCTCATTGTCCCTGTGCCAAAACCGTAGCTGAATGGTTATTCAGTGAAAAAACAGGAATAGTTGCTACCCAGTGGCAAAAATTAATCCTTGCTAACACAGGCATGGGTGAATCTGAACTGGATACTTTATTGCAACGGCGTTTATTTGGCGTAACTCGTCGTTCTCTACAGGGTGATTTGGAAATTCTAGCTAAACTCGGCTGGCTTGTATACAAATACCAAAAATACTATCGGGTGTGCGAGTTCCCACTAGATCCGATAACTATAAAAGATGAGGCAAGTGCTGCTAAAGTCGGCGCTTATGAATTGAGTTTCATGCATGAAGATTTGGTAGGGTTTGCAGAAAATCACTGCCAAAAAATCAATGGAGTACAACGTTTCTTCTTAAAACTCGATTATGTGATTCCTCGTAGCACCTTAGATGCAGTTGATGATTGGCAATACGAGTTAAAACAACTTTGGGCTAAAACTCCAGTTCCACCCATCAAAATCACTTATGGTAGTGCCAGACTTGCTAATAACGTTGATTGTATCGTTTATCCAGTATGCATCTACTACGTACAGAGGGCAGTTTATCTGTGTGCTTATGGCGAAAGCCCTCAAAAAGATACTAACTGGTATAATTTTCGCCTTGACCGCATTCGGAGTTTGGTTGCTCTAGAGTGGACAGACCCAAAACTGCCCTCAAACCTACAACAGCAATATCAACAGAAGTCTTTACCAAACCCAGATGATATTGCTTTGCAAATGTCTAAAGCATGGGGATTTGATTTCTACTTGCCTTCCCAACTGATGTTACTCCGATTTGACCGCCAGTTCTGCGATCGCTACGTTAAAGGTACTGAACGCCACGACACTTTTGAAGAAATTAGCTACCAGCAAGTACAACGTTTAATTCAACGTGAAATTAAACAACCTCAACAACAAGATTTATTAAAAGTCGTTGCCAAACGTTCGGAAACAGACGCTTACTATCAAGCACGTATCCGATATCAAGATAACGAACACAGAGATAACAATCTAGTCATGCGTTTACGAGCATGGCTTCCAAAAGTTGAAGTTTTAACACCTTGGGATTTACGGCAAAGCTTTGCTGCTGATGCCGCTACTCAATTTATGCTTTATCACAATTGACACAATTATGAATTCATTAAAACTGACTGAACGATTTGAATCCGCTTTAGTCTACGCAACTCGTCTTCATGCTAATCAAACACGCAAAATTAGCGGCGTTCCTTACATTTCACATTTGTTAAGTGTAACGGCTTTAGTTTTAGAAGCTGGAGGTACCCAAGAAGAAGCGATCGCTGCTCTTTTGCATGATGCAGTCGAAGATCAAGGCGGCAAACCCATTCGTGACGACATCCGTCAACTCTTTGGTGAAACAGTTTTGGCTATTATCGATGGCTGCACTGAGTGGGATACACCTCCTAAACCTCCCTGGCAAGAACGTAAGCTGCGTTACGTCAATAATATCCGTTCTGCTTCACCTTCTGTACGCTTGGTTTCTCTGGCTGACAAACTGCATAATTCCAGATCGCTTTTAGCTGATTGGCAACAATATGGAGATGTGATTTGGACTAATTTTAGTGCCGGTCGAGAAAAAACTTTGTGGTTTTACCAATCATTAGTTCAGGTTTACCAACAGACCGGCTCTGATTGGATGACACAAGAAATCGAAAGAGTTGTTAATCAATTGTGCCAGGAAAACCCTGCTTAATTTGAAGATTTTTAGTTCCCATTAGGGGATTAGGGGATTTGGTTATTGGAAACTCCAAGGTGGACTCTTCCGGTGAATGGCTAGAGAGACAGTTTCAGTCCCCGTGAGGGGATTTGGTTATTGGAAACCGGGTTAACCAGTGGAAAGTACCAGCCGGGAATTTAGGGTTTCAGTCCCCGTGAGGGGATTTGGTTATTGGAAACTTATCC
>CAZZZY010000013.1:0-23358 GCA_964658545.1 uncultured Acetobacteraceae bacterium
CGTTAAAAAATTGACTTTGGTAACAGAGTTTTAGCCTTAACCCAAGCGTATTGGTTTATAGTATACTTTGCGACTTTTCAAACATCCTCTTAGCAAGGGTTCTAAGGTTGCCCTCATCCCCTAACCCCGAATCAAGCTATTTCAGTCCACCAAGCAACGCATGGGCAAATAAAGCGGCTTGAGTGCGATCGCGCAAACTCAACCGACTCAGAATACTGGTAACATAATTCTTAACAGTGTTTTCTGAAAGAAACAGCGATTCAGCAATTTCACGGTTATTAGCTCCAGAGGCAATTAACCGCAAGACATCTAATTCTCTGGGTGTAAGTTGCGACAATTCTGGAGGGGTTTCCACAGAAGGGACAGGGACGGCAATCGGCGTGAGGGCTTTCTCAAACAATCCCGGGCCGAGTAGGGTTTGTCCCTTGTAGACAGATCGAATTGCCAACATTAGTTCATCTGGTTCGGTGTCCTTGAGCAAATAGCCCTTTGCACCCAGCCGCATTGCCTGGAAAACGTACTCATCATCATCGAAGGTGGTGAGGACGAGAACCTTAATGTGAGGATATTGTTGAGCGATCGCTTTTGTTGTGGCAACGCCATCCATTACAGGCATCCGAACATCCATAAGCACAATATCGGGTTGCAGTATAGAAACCTGTTCAAGTGCCCGTTGCCCATTCTCAGCTTCACCGATTACCTGCATTTCTGCATTCGACTCAAGCATACTCTTGAGTCCTTGGCGAATAAGATGCTGATCGTCAACTAATAAAATCCGAATCATAAGCTAAAACAGCCATGAACAGCCAATAATTCTTTGTTGAGTAATTTATTTCTTGGAAGTCATCTATTACAATCCAAGTTCAGCAAACACCTCTGGAGAGAACATATCCCACAATACCTGGAAATATGGCATTAAAGTTTCAGCTTGTTTAGAAGTCAAACTAATGTCTATTTCTTGTCTTAGCAAATGTAGCATTTGACGGATTAGCTCCCACTGCACTTTTAACCTGGGATAAAGCATTACACATAAGGGAAATAACTCTTCTTGGATAGCTCCACAGCTTGTTTCTAAAGCACATACCCACAAATATATTTGAAACATTTCTACATCCCGAATCGTAGATGTTTTCACTATTGGATTACTTAATCTACCAGACATTGAATTGTAATTTGGATAAACTTCAATTACTCTTTCGCAAATTCTCTTAGCAATTTGTGTACTAATTGGTAGTAACTTTTGCACTGCTGATAATGCTACAGAATCAGAATCATGTTTAGCTGCTGCTTCATAAGCACGTTGCAGTGGCATATACAAATGGTCGTCAATAACTTTAAAGTATATACTAATAAGTGATTGTTCTATTGGCTCAAGTCCTTGTAGGAGCATTTGACTTGTGTAATGAAACTGCATACTTACAAAGCCAATAACTCTAGGGTCATGACTGGTATATTTCTTTCTGAGCTTTCCTATATCCGCACCAATTACTGTAGCCAGCTTGCTAGGAGCCACCTGTTCTGTATAAACCTCTAATGCCTCTTTATAAAGTGGATTCTCTTCCTCAACCAGTTTCATTACTAAAGAAAGAGGTTTTGATGTTGTTTGTTGAGTATACACATCCAAAGCTTTTTGATAAATGTTAAAAGAATCTCCTGCGATTTCCCACGGATTAATTAGGTTTAAGTCTATGCCATGTTTTTGAACTTCTGTTGATAATAATGCCTCAGTTTTACTCCAGGCTCTAGCACTAACACTTCGCAAAGACTCTAATATTTTTTGAGCAGTTCTCTTTCGTCCCTCTGGTGATACTATCTCTGATAGATTAAGTATTTCTATTTTTTCTGTCCGATCAGAATCAACTTTGAGATTCCCTATATATTTCTTAGCCCATTGTTGTGCTAAGGATTCAACAATCACCTTATTTCCTTCACTGGAAATTGATTTTAAATGATTTACTGGAAACTCTTTGATAATAGCCATTACTTAATATCTCCTGGTAACAGTTAGACACTAAAAAATCACGCATCTGTGAATCACAATGCGACCAAAAGTTTTATTTATATATTTAGTAAAAAGTGCAGCCTAAGACACTTCAACTTCACCCTAAATTTTCAACTTTTTGTCTGATATCTGGTTCAAGACGCTCATAATAAATCTACTCTTGTTACATATATTAACAAAAATTAATTTAATTAACCATCATCAGCTAGATATTTGGATGGAAATCTTCCTATAGGTTGAGACTGATTTAATTTGTGAAGTTGAAAACCTGACAGTAAGGCTTAAAACAACAGCTTTGATAGTGGCAAAGAAACAGAAATACAGCAACCTGTTCCTAATTGACTGTGAAGATGCAACTGAGCGCCTAGTGCAACCGCTCGTTCTCGCATCCCTTGTAACCCAAACCCGGTTGTATTTTGAGTGGGGTTAAATCCTTTGCCATTATCTTCGATTGACAAATGAATCATTCCAGTGTGAGCCAGTAATCCAACACTGACACTCGTCGCTTGAGCGTGTTTGCAAATATTTGTTAGCGATTCCTGCACAATGCGGTAAATGGCCGTGTTTACTTCTGTTGGTAAAGTGTGCGGCACATCAATTTTACAGTCCGGTTCAATACCTGTGGTTTGCTGAAAATCTGTCAATAGCTTTTCAATAGCTGATTTGAGAGATTGTCCTTGCAAAGGATTGGAACGTAAAACAGAAAGCGATCGCCGAATTTCCAGCAGTGCCTCGGCCCCCAATTCCTTTGCCTGTTTGAGAAATGTTAATGCTTTGTCATTATTTGATTCCCAGAACAACAAGGTGTTATTAATTTGAATGGTTTGGGCTACTAGAGTGTGTCCCAACCCATCATGAATTTCGCGAGCAATTCGGTTGCGTTCCTGTAAGGTTGCCTGATCTTCAATCCGTAGTGCATACTGACACAGTTGTTGATTGGTAATCTCTAATTGCTGATGAGTAATTTCTAACTGCTCTCGACTTTGGCGCTCTGCAAGCAGGGCATTAATTAACAACAAAGCGAATACTAACGTTAAGCTGAACAATAATATATTACTTAATCGCCAATCCCAAGACATAGCGATCATCTTATCTCGCATAAAGTTCTCAGGTACAATGGGTCTTAATAAAAGCAGTGTTCCATGAGAGAGCAGAGATAAACCCAAGACAACCAACTGTCCCGATCGCTTAAATATCAGACAACTCCGCATTACCAGTACCAGACATAGCAGCAAAACTGAGCGAGGAGATAAGCTATGTTGAATCGCTGGCAGCCAAATTAAAACTAATTCCAGGCCTGTATAGATTAATTTTGTTTCCAGCTTTACCATTGGTAGCCTCAAGCCCATCAAGCTGAAAGTGGCGATCGCCACAACTCGTAGCAGCAACGACCAGGAAAAATCAAACGGCAGCAGAACTTCCATGAACATTGCCGTGGCTAATAACAGCCATTCTAGGTAAAGCAGCAGACGAAATGATGGGTAAGTAAAGCGTACCATAGAACTGCTCCAACTCGATGGTCTTTGTGACAAAACCATAGGTATTTTCACAATTTTAGAGGGAATATAGTTAAACAACACATCAGTCCTAAAGAAAATTGCAAAGTGCGAGTGGGCAAAAAATTTGAGATTTTGGATTTTAGATTTGGGGGTTCATGCACGCCTTTTATGGTCGAAATATAGAAGACGCTCGTAAGCGTTGGGTTAATGACTTAGAAGCCTCTGACTTGCTAAAGCTGCGAAGACAGTAAATCTAAAATCCCCAAGTCCGGCTACACTGAAGGTGATCTCTTTCAATCGAAAATTAGTTGACTTTTGGAAGAAGTCGGAGAGTAGGAGCATCCCAATGCCAGCAAGTTTACCAAGATGAGAGAAAGTCATTGCCAATGAAGCGAAGCGGAATGAAGCAATCGCAAAGTCTAGATATTGCGATTGCTTCGCTCCATTTCATTACCCTGACAATGACAGCTGATGTTTGTACACATTTGGGATGCTCCCCAAAGAGTTGGGACAGTGGGTGATGAAACTCTTCTCTTTCTATATAACGAATCTGTCTCTAGGATCGATAGAGCCATTTCGACTGATTAACTATTTCTAAATTAGGAATAAAGTCACGATCACTTGAGTACTTTTTTCCTGGTTAGGTTAGGAATTCTAGTTCATGCACAAACCCATCCCAACTTCTAAGATTAGCAGATGTGAGCAAAGTAAGAAACTTTGCAAACATCTTCTAAGCACTCATAAACTTACATACAACAAAAACCAAAGAAGTAAATGATTAAAAAACAGATAATTCTACCAACTCTTCTACTTGCAAGTATCCTGATTGGAGGAATGACAGGTTGTAGCAGTTCTAAGTCTCCAGATGTGTCTCAAGGGGACAACTCTGGTGGTACAAAGGTGTCTGACACCAACGCTTCTGCGACAAACTCTCCTGCATCGAATACGTCACGCGCCGAGAAGAACGAAGCCGTTCGCAAGCAAATTGAGGCAGTTCTGACCCCAGATCAGGCAAAGGAATTGTCAGGAAAATTGCAAAAAGGTGAAAAAATGCGTAAAGCATTGTTCAGCCTGAATCTCACACCTGACCAAAAGACTAAAATTAAGGACATTTTGAAGACTGCCTATCCCCACCGAAAAGGGCAATCTCAAGATAATTCCTAGTAGTTTTATCGGGATGTAAATTTCGGTGTTGCTGAATAAAAGTATGAGAATATCATACAAAAATGAATTTTTTAGTTCTTAGTTCCTCATTCCCATCCTCTGCATGGGAATGAGAGACAGGGAGTATTCAGTCGCCCACTTCAAGCATTGCTGAATTCTGTATTTTTCTTTAATAGTTAAACTATGTTCAACCAAAAATTGATTGTCAGGATAGAACTCGCATTCATCGCAGCAATATTGACAGGAGGTAGTCTCTACGCTTCCAAAGCTCTAGGTAAAACCCAACCTAGCCCCCAAAAATTGGTGGATGAAGTGTGGCAAATCCTAGATAAAAATTATGTTGATGTCAGCTTTAACCATCAAGATTGGAAAGCAATTCGCCAGCAGTATCTTAGTCGCTCCTATAGTTCCAAGAAACAGGCTTATGGGGCAATTCAAGAAATGGTGGCTAAATTAGGCGATCGCTACACGGAGTTTTACGATCCCCAGGAATTTAAAGCCTTAAATAGCGATCTTTCTGGCAACGTCACTGGTGTAGGGCTGGAACTGGGAGAGAATGAAAAAACTAAAGCCTTAACTGTTGTCGCCCCGATTGAAGGAACACCTGCTTTTAAAGCGGGGATTTTGCCGGGTGATTTAATTGTCCAGATTAACGGTGAAATAACTCAAGGAATGAAAATAGAGGATGCCGTTAAGCGGATTGTGGGCCCGGTGGGAACCAAGGTTGTACTCACGATTCAACGGGGTAGCCAATCGCAAACTTTCAAACTTACCCGCGCAAATATTGCCATCTATCCTGTAACTTACAACGCGCAAACAACACCAGTGGGTAAGATTGGTTACATTCGTTTACCACAGTTTACAGAAACGGCTCCCGCAGAAATGCACCGGGCTATTGAAGCATTAGAAAAGCAGCAAGTGCAAGGCTACGTTTTGGATCTGCGTTCCGATCCAGGTGGACTGCTAGATGCAAGTTTGCAAATTGCCAGTATGTGGTTGAAGCAAGGGGCGATCGTATCTTTGGTAAATCGAGATCACGTTAAAGATAGCTACAATGCGACGGGACATCCTCTCACCAACAAACCCTTAGTGATATTGGTGGATAAGGGATCTGCCAGCGCCAGCGAAATTCTGGCGGGAGCGCTGCAAGATGACAATCGCGCCAAGTTAGTAGGGACTTACACCTTCGGTAAGGGTTTAGTGCAATCCGTAGAGCCACTGGAGGATGGTTCGGCGCTGAAACTAACGATCGCTAAATACTACACACCAAAAGGTCGAGATATCAATCATGTCGGCATTGCACCAGATATTACCGTGGCGTTAACCCAAGCACAACAGCAAGCATTAATACAAAACCGAACCTTGGGGACATTAGCTGATCCCCAGTATGCTAAGGCTGTTGATAACCTGAGCCAATTGATTCAGTCTGGGCCCAATCATCTGAGTTTACAGTCTGGGAAATGAGATTTGTTGAAAATATTTTCTATCGTCAACAAGTTAACGACCGGATCTTTTGAAGGGTAATCATGTCAACCCGCAAAGCCCAACGACTGCAAATGTGTGAACCAGTCCCTGGTTTGCAAATCCTGGTTAAACTCAGTAACACTCCTTTAGTGCGGACAGTCATAACTACTGTTACCCGCCATCAGCTAGCGATCGTCGGGATTGTATTTGTTACCACCCTGGTTTTTGCTATGCGGGAAAATGCCCCCTGGCTGACAGTGCCTAAGCAGGTGGCGATTGAATTCTTTTCTGCTGTATCCCAGTCCCTAGCTGCTTTATTGGGAGTGTTAATTGTTTTCCTCACTTTTACTAGTCAGTTGATCGCTCAAAGGCGACATGAGGACTACCATACACTCCAGATTCAGATTGACCAACTTATTCGTCTAACTCAGTCTCTTCCCAGCGAACTCAGTAATTTTGATCAAACTCTGATCGCGCTGATTAACTATTTAGTTCCCTTGCATTTAAAAGATTTCCCAATCTGGGCAACTAGCTCCCAGGTACTACCTTTGGACAAGCTTTTACATAATTTCAAGGATGAATATGAATGGGCGCAAGTGCAGCAAAATTCCTCCTTAGCTACCCATCTGCACCGGCAACAAATTTTACTTGTCATCAATAATATGGAAGAAATACTGGAGAGATTTTCCCGACTTTACAATCGCATCCTAGAGATCAGCCGTTTCATTCTCGCGATCGTTAAGTTGTCTTTTCTTCTGGGAGTTTCCCTCCTGTTTTTGCTGTTATTTGGCATTATCGATTTGCAAAGGAAATTTCCCGATCTCAGCCTACCTGTAATTGTTTCTTTAGCAATTTGGGTGTTGATTGCTCTTTTGGAGCTAGTGCTTGATACCTGGTTTTTTTATAAAACCCTCTATGGCTCATCAAGTCACTATCTGCGGTTTTTTCCTAATTCCAAACACCCTAATTAATAGATAGAGGCTAACTCACCATGAGTAACTTAAAAGTCCTAGATCCTACAGCTAGTAACACAAGCCAAACATCTCACTATCCAACTGATGCAGTTCGTACCTATCTTCAACAAATTGGCCGGATACCTTTGTTAACTCATGAGCAGGAAGTTTTTTTTGCCCAACAAATTCAGCAGATGATGACAATACTTGCTGAATCGGAAAAACTAACTGTTGAATTAAAACGTCCACCCACGCTGTCAGAATGGGCTAACCAGATGCAGTTAAGTGAACAGGAACTACTTCAGCAGCTAAATGAAGGTAAAAAAGCCAAGCAGAAAATGATGACGGCTAATCTCCGGCTTGTGGTATCAATTGCCAAGCAATATCAGAGACGAAACTTAGAACTGATGGACTTGATTCAAGAAGGTACTTTGGGTTTAGAGAGAGGAGTTGAGAAATTCAATCCGGGTCTAGGATATAAGTTTTCAACCTACGCTTACTGGTGGATTCGTCAAGGAATTACCAGAGCGATCGCCCAGCAAGGACGCGCAATTAGATTACCCATTCACATCAATGAAAAGTTAAACAAAATTAAGCGGGTTCAGCGAGAGTTATCTCAAAAACTGGGTCGCATTCCTACTAGTACAGAAATTGCTAAGACACTTTCTTGGGAACCTAGTCAGATTCGAGAATTTATGCTTTTGGCTCGTCAAACTATCTCTCTAGATATTCGAGTTGGTTCAGATAAAGAGGTACAATTGCAAGATTTAATAGAAGACTGGAGATATTCTTCCAATGGCTATAGCACTGACCAATCTCTCAATCAGGAAATTGAAGTTTTATTGGCAAATCTGCCTCAGCAACAACAAGAAATATTAACTTTGCACTTTGGCTTGATAGATGGGCACAAACTTTCTCTAGAACAGATTGGTCAGCGTATGGGTATGAGTCGAGAACGAGTCCGGCAGATAGAAAAGCAAGCTCTCAACCTTCTACAGCAGCAGCTCAGTAAGTATTGAAAAAGAAATAAACAAAAATCCAGTGGACTTGTGATGAACAATGAAATTCCTAATGACAGTTTGACTGATAACAGTATGGAGCCGCAGCTCCCACGATCGCCAAAAAAGATTATTTTGGTAATTTTGGGCGTAATATTACTGGCTGGGGTGGTTATTTATGGTATCCATGCGGGTGCAGCCAAGACAGACAAAACTGGAAAATCTGATCGTAATAAGCAGCAAGTGACACCTGTAACCGTGGCAATGGTCACACAAAAAACGGTTCCGATCCAATTGCAGGCGATCGGCACTGTGCAATCGAGGATTACGGCATCGATTACGCCCCAAGTTAGTGGATTGATCGTGGGAGTTTATTTCAAGAAAGGTCAAGAGGTGAAAAAGGGACAACTTTTGTTTGCCCTAGACGATCGCTCGGAAATTGCTGCAATCCAGCAAGCTGAAGGAACTGTAGCGAAAGACCAAGCGCAGGTACAACAAAATAGAGCTACATTATCTAGAGACGTGGGTGCGGTAGACCAAGCCAGAGCGACCCTAATCAAAGACATAGCCTCCGTGCGACAAGCCCAGGCGACTGTGGTCAAGGATCAAGCACAAGTAAATTTTGCCCAGGGACAGAGCGATCGCTATGGTGTGTTGTACAAGAAGGGCGCTATCAGCTTAGATACAGCACAGCAATATGTTGAAAACATCCAGACAGCCAAAGCAACGCTTCAGGCAGATCGAGAAGCGATCGCGAATGTGCAAGCAGTTTTGAAAAGCGATCAAGTGGCACTCATTAATGCCGGAGCAGTTGTGAAGGGGGATGAAGCCGCGATCGCTAATGCTCAGGCCGTTGTCCGTTCAGACCAGGCAGCATTGGAGAGTGCCAAAGTGCAATTATCTTATACCAAAATTTATGCGCCGGTTAATGGTCTAGCTGGGAATATTTTGGTGACTCAGGGCAATGTGGTGCAAGCCAATAGCACAACTCCACTGCTGACCATCACCCAAATTCACCCGATTGAAGTTGCTTTCTCCATTCCCGAAACAAATCTACCCCAGCTACAAAAGTATATGCAGAATGGCAAGCTGACGGTAGATGTGACATTCCCCAATAGTCAAGGTCATCCTACACCAGGTGTTTTGACGTTTGTCAATAATACGGTTGATACCACCACAGGGACAATTCAACTGATTGGTGACTTTGACAACGTTCAGGGTCCATTGTTTCCTGGTCAATTTGTCAACGCAACGCTGACCTTGACCGAAGAACCCAATGCAACAGTTGTTCCCTCCCAAGCCGTGGAGAATGGCCCGAATGGCCAGTTTGTCTTCGTAGTCAAACCCGACATGACGGTGGAAAATGTCCCAGTTACAATCAGTAGTAGCATTAATGGGCTAGATGTGGTGCAAAAAGGGCCGCAACCAGGCGATAAAGTTGTCACCGATGGGCAAGCGAATCTGGTATCGGGTGGCAAAATCCGCATCAAAACAGCCTCCAATTCACCAGGTGGTAAAAAACGTCATTCCCCTAACCCAGGTGGAGGTGATTCATGAACCTCTCAGAAATATTTATTCGCCGCCCCATCATGACGACTTTGGTGGTGGCAGCGGTTTTAATCTTCGGTTTAATGAGTTATCGTTTGCTGCCAATCAGCGATTTACCAAGTGTAGATTATCCCACAATTCAGGTAAGTGCCGCCCGACCGGGAGCCAGCCCCGAAACGATGGCAGCAACGGTTGCCCGTCCCCTAGAGAAGCAATTTTCCAGCATTGCTGGACTCGATTCCCTCAACTCCAGTAGCACTCTGGGACAGACTCAAATTACACTGCAATTTAACCTGAGTCGGAGCATTGATGATGCGGCGCAGGATGTGCAAGCAGCAATATCGGGAGCAGCAGGGCAAATTGCTACAGATTTACCCAATCCTCCTACCTATAGCAAGGTTAATCCCGCAGATCAACCCATTCTCTACCTTTACTTGGACTCTCCCACTTTACCCCTTTCCCAGGTAGACAACTATGCCGAGACTTATTTAGCGCAAAAGCTATCCACAATCAGTGGGGTGGCACAGGTAGCTGTCTACGGTTCCCAAAAATATGCGGCTCGAATTCAACTCGACCCACGGGAATTAGCAACGCGGCAAATTGGGCTAGATCAGGTGGCAACGGCAATTCAAGAGGGTAACGTAGATTTGCCCACCGGCAGTCTTTCGGGAAATTACAAGAACTTTACAGTGCAGACCAACGGTCAACTCGAAGATGCGGCTGCTTATCGCCAACTGATTGTATCTTACAAAGATGGAATGCCCATCTATCTCAATCAACTGGGTCGGATACTTGACAGTGTACAAAATACCAAAGTAGCAAGCTGGTACAACGATACCCGCGCCATTATTATTACCATAGAAAGACAGCCCGGAACCAATACGGTACAAATCGTAGACACGATTAAGAAATTGCTCCCGAATTTGCGAAGTCAGATTCCGGCATCTGTGGAAGTTGGTATTCTCTATGATGCGTCTCAGTCAATTCGAGATTCGGTGGATGATGTCAGATTTACGTTGATTCTGACGATCGCTCTCGTTATATTAGTAATTTTCCTATTTTTGCGGAACCTCTCGGCCACGGTGATTCCCAGTTTGGCATTACCCGTTTCGCTGATTGGCACCTTTGCGGTGATGTATTTGCTGCATTACTCACTAGATAACCTATCGCTGATGGCGTTAACGCTTTCTGTGGGTTTCGTAGTGGATGATGCGATCGTCATGCTGGAAAATATCGTTCGTCACATGGAAATGGGGGAACGTCCCCTAGAAGCGGCGTTGAATGGGTCGAGAGAAATTGGTTTCACAATTCTGTCGATGACCCTTTCCTTAGTTGCAGTGTTCATCCCCATGTTGTTCATGAGTGAATTGCTGGGGCGATTATTTCATGAATTTGCTGTAACCATCGCAGTTTCAATTCTGGTATCAGGTTTTGTGTCTTTGACTTTGACTCCGATGTTGTGCAGCCGTTTTCTCCGTCCTGTAGATCATGCCCATCAACGTCGCTTATATCAAGCTTCAGAATATGTGTTTGATCGCTTCCTGGGTCTGTACGATTGGAGTCTCAAAAAAGTCTTAAAATATCACCGCACCACGATGATTTTAT
Source organism: uncultured Acetobacteraceae bacterium (assembly GCA_964658545.1). Lineage (GTDB taxonomy): Bacteria > Cyanobacteriota > Cyanobacteriia > Cyanobacteriales > Nostocaceae > Nostoc. The sequence continues at coordinate 11,234 of CAZZZY010000013.1, forward strand.
CTGTCGTTCTATTCGCGGTGACAGTTTGGCTGTTGATGATAGTTCCCAAGGGCTTTATTCCTAGCGAAGATACCGGACAAATTACAGGCATTACCCAAGTAGCCCAGGATGCGTCCTTCGATAATCTTGTCCAGCACCAGCAGACAGTTGCTAACCTGATCCGCCAAGATCCGAACGTAGATGCAGTCAACTCCAATATCGGGGCGGGAGCAAGTGCTGGTGGTGGTGGGGCAGCAGTTGCACCCAATTCCGGGAGTTTGTTTATTCGGTTAAAACCGCGATCAGCTCGCCAAGCTACCGCTGACGAAATCGTTCAAAATTTGCGAACCAAACTTGCCACTGTTCCAGGCATCCAAGTATTCTTACAAAATCCCCCAGCGATTCCCATTGGCGCTCAACAAAGCACAGGACTTTATCAAGTTGCCCTCCAGAGTTCTGATGTCAAACCCTTGCAGGAGTATGTTCCTCAACTTGTTGACAAGATGAAAACCTTGACAGACCTCCAAGATGTCAACAGCGATTTACAGTTTGCTTCCCAGATTAAAATTGACGTTGACCGCGATAAAGCTTCAACTTATGGGATCACCGGCCAGGAAATCGAAGATACCCTGAGAAGTGCTTACGGCTCTTACCAAGTGTCAACCATCTATGCAGCGACCAATGAGTATCAGGTGATTCTGGAATTAGAACCCGAGTATCAGCAGGATGTCAATGCTCTGTTGACGTTATACATTAACTCCAGCACTGGAGTGGCAGTTCCTCTCAAGACATTTGCCAAAATATCTCAGGGAGTCAGCCCGTTAATGGTCAATCATGTCGGTAGGATGAATTCCGCCACCATTTCCTTTAACCTCGCCCCCGGTGTGTCCTTGGGAAATGTCAACCCAGAGATTGAAAAATTGATCGATCAGGTGATTCCTGCCAGCATTACCACCAGTTTTCAGGGCGCAAGTCAGGTATTTCAAAGTTCACTACCGAGTTTGGGTTTATTGTTAGCGATCGCCATCTTAGTAATTTATCTGATTCTTGGTGTTCTCTATGAGGATTTTATTCATCCAATTACAATTCTTTCCGGTTTGCCTTCAGCAGGTTTTGGGGCATTGTTAACGCTGATCATATTCCATGTTGAACTCAATGTTTATTCCTTCATCGGGATAATTCTGTTGGTGGGCATCGTCAAGAAAAACGGCATCATGATGGTGGACTTTGCCATTGAAGCCCAGCGAAATGAATTGAAAAAGCCGTCTGAGGCGATCTATCAAGCCTGTTTGGTGCGCTTCCGCCCAATTATGATGACAACGATGGCAGCATTAATGGGAACCTTGCCCATAGCGATCGGATTTGGGGCTGGTTCCGAATCCCGTCGGCCTCTAGGGATTGCGGTTGTGGGGGGACTGGTATTTTCTCAGGTATTGACCCTGTATTTAACTCCTGTGTTCTATATCTACATGGAATCATGGCGGAACAAGCTCAGTCAAGTTCAGTTCCGTCGGATCTTCTCATTTTCAGGAAGTCGTTCCTGATATTCAACAACCAACAACAAATTTTGGATTTTGGATTGACCCCATGTATGAATGCATGGGCTTCAATCAATAATTTAGGATTTTATATCTGTTCTACAGATCAATTCGCTAAATATGATTTTCTTGGTTACGAGTTACAATTAAGAACTTATGTCGGATCTTAAAAATGCCTTAAACCGAATTCATTACTGGTTTCAAGGAAATTATCCAGGAAAGATTGCATCATCGGCATCAGGTCTAAGCCCATTAAAAATAGAGAATGTGTTGAGTACCCTATCTTTTAAAGTATCCAAAGAAGTTCAGGAAATTTATGAATGGTCAAATGGATATCCAATCGATGAATGTGCAGATGATTGGATATTTGATTATATGTTCCTTTTAAGTTTAGAGTCAGCAGTGAAAGAGGCTAAAAATTGGGTAGAAGAACATGAAGAAATAGCCCCGATGTATAAGTATGCAGGTCAATCTGTCTTGCCAGTCTGTATGTCGGATATGGAGTTTTTAGCAGTTGTTGCAACGGATGATGAACAAACAACTTCTCCTGTAATTCATATCTCCGAAATTGTAGAAATTTCACTGCGATACACCAATTTAACAGCTATGATGTTAACTATGGCAGAATCTTACGAGACTGGGGGATTGTTCATCAGTTGTAAAGGTTACATAGAGAAAGATGATCAAAAATATGCTGCTGCATATCGAAAATACAACTCAGGAATTACAGACTTAGCTCTCGAAAGATTTCTGAAAATATTTCCTGAAGATTCCTCTTGGCAAACCGTACAGCTACTTCATGATGACCTATATATGAGCAATAGCTATGGAATAGAAATCCCGCTAAGTAGCCTGAAAACTAAAGTAGTTAATACTCTTCTGAATCTACTGGAAGGCGAAAAATATGATTCCGGCTTTTCTGTAGTATTAGTACTCGAAGAACTTCGAGCCGTAGATGCCTTAATTCAAGTACTTCAACACCCTAACAAATGGGTTCGTAGTAGGGCAGCGTTTGCTTTAGGAAAAATCAAAGCATTTGAGGCTATGGAGTTTGTATCGCAGCTTCTAGAAGATCCAGATCCAGTTGTTCAAGAAGCAGTTCAGGAGGCGTTAGAGATGTTTGGAAATCAGAGATAAGTAGGTAGGCATAATTAAACATCAAAAAAAATCCTGGTTCGTAGTGAGCGATTCATCGCTCCAAACAAGGATGATCATGACAAACTTTAATTTATTTACGCTTAACTACTGAGAATTTTTGCATCTATCACATATCTGCTCTTTCACGTTATATGGAAAAACCCACGAAAAACCTAACTCTCTTCCCGACGCTCTCAGGGGGAAAGTTCAAAGTCTCTCTCCTTGTAGAAGAGAGGTTTTCTAGATACCGGGAAAAGTCAGATCGCATATTTATCAAACTCACGTTGACATTATAATATTTGGCGATCGCATCGCTAGCACATTTCTGGGAGAACAAAACTCATGAACCTTTCAGAACTTTTTATCCGTCGTCCAGTCATGACCACCTTGGTAATGATGGGTATCCTCATCTTCGGTCTCATGAGTTATATATTGTTACCCATCAGCGCGCTGCCCAACGTTGACTATCCTTTTATTACTGTCTCTGCTAGTCTCCCTGGTGCTACCCCGGAAACAATGGCATCTTCGGTCGCCGCACCCCTGGAAAGACAGTTTACCGAAATTGCCGGACTCAATTCATTCAATTCCACCAGTTCAACTGGCAGCACCAGCGTCTCCCTACAATTTGACTTTAGCCGCCGAGTGGAAGATGCAGCAAAAGATGTGCAGGCAGCCATTTCAGCAGCAGCAGGACAACTACCCACCGGAATGCCTCACCCGCCCACCTACCGCAAAGTCAACCCGTCTGTCTCACCAGTTATCTTCCTCTATATGTATTCTGAGACACAGCCAATCTATACAGTAGATGAATACGCAGAGGTGACAGTTGGTCAGCCAATCTCAATGATTAATGGTGTTGCTCAGGTACAGGTCTTTGGTCAACAGGAATATGCAGTCCGCGTCCAGGTTGACCCGCGAGAGTTGGCATCAAGGGGAATTGGTTTAACTCAGGTGCAAACTGCAATTGAACAGGGAAATGTCGATTTAGCAACCGGTGTTCTCTCTGGCCCTGACAAAAGTTATACGATTCAGGCGAACGGTCAACTTACCGACGCTGCCGGCTATCGCAAGCTACTTGTAACTTATAAGAATGGTGCGGCCGTGCGGCTCCAGGATCTGGGGCAGGTGATTGACAGTGTACAAAACAACAAAGTCTCGAATCGGTATAACGATCAGAAAGTGACAAACCAGAATTCTGTTGTTCTCGCCGTGCAGCCGCAGCCCGGAGCCAACACGGTAAATATCGTTGATGGCATCAAGGCACTTCTACCTACGCTCCGCGAACAAGTTCCCAAATCGATTGAGATTGGGATTATGTACGATCGCTCCCAGACAATCCGAGCCTCTGTCAACGATGTGAAATTTACCTTGGTTCTCTCGATTGGTCTAGTTATATTGGTCATTTTCTTATTCTTGCGTGACATCACGGCGACGCTGATTCCCAGTTTGGCGTTACCTGTGGCCATTATTGGCACTTTTGCTGTGATGTATCTGTCGGGCTTCTCCCTAGACAACATCTCACTCATGGCGTTGACCCTCTCCGTGGGCTTTGTCGTGGATGATGCGATCGTGGTGTTGGAAAATGTCGTCCGTTATCGGGAAATGGGCGATTCTCCCCTAGAGGCGGCATTGAAGGGATCAAAGGAAATCAGCTTCACAATTTTATCAATGACCCTCTCTCTGGTGGCGGTGTTCATCCCCATTATGTTTATGAGTGGAATAATCGGTAAATTATTTCATGAATTTGCCGTGACCATCGCTGTGGCAATTTTGGTTTCGGGTTTTGTTTCCCTCAGTCTCACCCCAATGTTGTGTAGTCGCTTTCTAACTTCATCCCATCAGCAAAGACCAAATCTGGTATATCGAGTCTTAGAAGGAGGATTTGATTCACTACTGCGGGTATATGATTGGACGCTGAAGCCCGTCTTAAAATACCGTCTGATGACACTCATTGGTTCTGGCATTGTGCTGCTAATGACTGTCTATCTGTTCGTTATCGTTCCTAAAGGATTTATTCCTACGGAAGACACTGGACAATTGATGGCGAATACGAAAGCCGCGCAAGATATTTCTTTTGATGATATGCTGCGTCACCAGCAAAGAGTCGTTGACATCATTCGTCAAGACCCTAACATTCAAGCAGTTGACTCCATTGTGGGTGCAAGTGGCCCCAACGCCTCAGTCAATGGCGGGCGAATTACCATCTTGCTAAAGCCACGTGATCAACGTCAACTCACTGCTGACCAAATCATTCAAGAGCTAACCCCCAAGTTGAGACGTACAACTGGGATTAAGACATTCCTCCGCTCTCCGCCAGCTATTTCCATCGGCGGTCAACAAACTAATTCGCTATATCAGTTCACGTTGCAGAGCTTGAATTTGCAAGACCTGCGCCAATATGTTCCTAAACTTCTGGATAAAGTCAAAACCCTACCAGGACTCCGGGACGTTGACAGCGATTTACAACTCAGCACTCCTCAGATAGAAGTCGAAGTTGACCACAACAAAGCCGCAACTCTTGGCATTACCGCACAACAAATTGAACAAACCCTTAGCGCCGCCTATGGTTCCAGCCAGATTTCTACTATTTTTACCCCAAATGACGAATTCTATGTAATTTTAGAAGTGAAACCGGAGTTTCAGCGAGATCCCACCGCCCTATCAATGCTCTATGTACAATCAAGTACTGGACAACAGGTTCCCCTGAGTACGATCGCCAATATCACCCAGAATGTCGGTCCCCTCACTGTCAATCACGTTGCGGAACTCCCCTCTTCAACTATCTCTTTTGACACTCTCCCAGGAACGTCTCTCAGTCAGGCTACAGATGCCATCAAGGAAGCAGCTAGTGAGGTGTTACCCTCAACAATTACCCCCAGCTTTCAGGGTTCAGCCCAAACCTTCCAACAGTCCTTCAACGATTTAGGCGTGCTGTTGTTGGTGTCTATTGTAGTCATCTATCTGATTCTCGGTATCCTCTATGAGGATTTCATTCACCCAATTACCATTCTTTCCGGTCTACCTTCGGCGGGTTTTGGCGCATTACTGACGCTGCTGATTTTCCAGGTTGATTTAAATCTTTACTCTTTCATCGGCATCATCTTGCTAGTGGGCATTGTCAAGAAAAACGGGATTATGCTGGTGGACTTTGCTATTGAAACGCAGCGAAAGGAAGGGAAAAATACCTTTGATGCCATCTATGCCGCTTGCTTGATGCGCTTCCGTCCAATTATGATGACGACGATGGCAGCTTTGATTGGGACATTGCCCATTGCTCTGGGGTCAGGAGTCGGTTCAGAAGCACGTCGTCCTTTGGGAATTGCGATCGTTGGTGGATTGCTGTTTTCTCAGATATTGACTCTCTATCTGACTCCAGTGTTTTACATTTACATGGAGGCATTGCGGAAAAAGCTTGGCCAAGTTAAATTTCAGCGATTTTTCTTCAAAAGGTAGCAAAGGTATGGCTTTCAAGACTTCTAGCTAGATTTTTGGGCTAACTGTGCCATTACCCAAAAATTTAGTTTTAGACAAGACTTGAGCAATTGATGGTAGCCTAACTTTCAAATCCTGGTTGCAACTGGTGCAGTCATAGTTATGACATAAGTCGGTAATATCTTTGTCAATCAAATGTGCAATCCTTAGATGAATGAAATGAAGCTGATTTATAGTGACACACATGGCAGGTAAACCCTGCCTTATTTCGTTTTTGCGACTAAAAAACCAGCAATCAATTAGGATTTATGCATTGATAGAAAAGGCCAAATATGGATGATTTTCAAAACCACATCTGTTCTGGGGGCAATGTATGTAGACGCAAAGCGGCTACTCTACGAGTTCTCCAACGCAGGGTGGTTTCATCCCATCAGAGAAAAATTTAAACCAGGTATCAAAGCCTCTCCCCCCGTGGGGGAGAGGAATGGAAGTGAGGTCAAAATCTATGGCTCAAAACGAGAAATAGAGGCTTTCATATTTTTCTTTTTTCGGATGAAATCACCCTACTCTACGAGTTCTCTAACGGAGTACCCACAGGGTATTGCCTCTACCTGAAAATCTTTCTTTTCGGCTAAAGTTTTGCATGAAAAGGAGTCAGAATACATTCTGACTCCTGAATTCTTCTTCGCTAAGTCCTACTTAAGTTGACACCGATGGACACAGAGAAAATCCAAACTGTGGTATATATTTAAGTTTTTCGTGAGCAGCTAAAATAATTTTTTCGGTTTCTTCCCAGCCAATACATTTGTCAGTTACAGAAATACCATATTTTAATTCTTCTTGTTTACCAGTAATTGCTTGACTACCTTCATATAAATGTGATTCCAGCATCATGCCAACTATTGACGTATTACCATCCACTATTTGCTGAATAATATTTTCTAAGACAGCACCTTGTAATTTATAATCTTTATTGGTATTACCGTGGCTACAGTCGATTACAATTCTCGGTGGTAAATTTGCCTGTTTTAATTTCTCTTCTACCAGTTTGACATTTGCTGCATCAAAGTTGGGCTGAGTACCACCCCTTAAAATTACGTGACCGTAGCCATTACCTTTAGTTTGAAAGACGCTAACCTGTCCGTTTTGATTAATTCCCAGAAAGTTATGCGGATTTCCAGCCGATTGTAAGGCATTCAAAGCTACTTGAATATTGCCGTCAGTACCGTTTTTAAAACCCACAGGCATCGAAAGTCCACTTGCCATTTCGCGGTGAGTTTGTGATTCGGTTGTGCGTGCCCCAATCGCAGACCATGTAATTAGTTCACTAATGTATTGAGGTATAATTGGATCTAGTGCTTCTGTGCCAGCAGGTAATCCCAATTCTGTAATTTTTAATAATAGATCCCGTGCAATTAATAAACCATTCTCTACATGGAAGGAATCATCCATATCTGGATCATTAATCAATCCTTTCCAACCGACGGTTGTCCTTGGTTTTTCAAAGTATACTCGCATAATGAGTAGCAGGTTATCCTGAACTCGCTCCGACAATGCTTTCAATCTTTCAGAATATTCTAGTGCTGCTTTTGGGTCATGGATTGAGCATGGGCCAACTACTATAAATTTTCGCCGATCCTGAAAATCGAGGATATGTTCTATTTGCTGCCTATACGCTAAAACTCTTTGTTCGGCTAATTGTGTTAAAGGTAATTTTGATTTGACCTCATTGGGAGTTAACAAAATGCGATCGTTCTCGATGTTAGCGTTGTCGATATTACTATTAAATAATTTGTTGTGCATGGGGATGCTCTGGCAATTTTATATCCGCACTTCAATTCAGGATTGTAACACAAACCCATGATATTTTAAAATAGCTTATTTTTTGCTTGACAAATTTCTAATTAAGCTGTATCTGAGTAAGATAATAACTGAAAAAGGGGAAATATAGCAATCCTATTTGAATTGTAAAAATTATTGAACCGCCTTCTCTTCTCCTATCGGAGACACTTCATGAACGAGAGGCTTCCGCCAACGCGCAGCGTCTCGTTAGAGAAGAGCGCCAAGAGAAGAAGGAAAGATGTTTACGAATAATTTAGAATTGCTATATAGCAGTTCTCAATTGCATGGAATACAGACCTAACCCCCAGCCCCTTCCCTGCTAGCGTTGGGCAGTAAGATTTAAAGTCTCTCTCCTAAAAGGAGAGAGGAATGGAAGTGAGGTCAAAGTGTATTGCATCCAGACGAGAAGCGCTATATCATTGCTGCCATACAAACACTTTGGCTTCGTATGGCCCCAAATCAGTTATGATGCCATCATCACCAGATTCGACATCATAATTGCCTGTCCACTCATGCCATGTACCAGCGCTAGGAAAGTTAGGAACATGATAGCCGGCGAGAAAGTTTTCTGAGAAATTTGCTATTACGACTACACGAGAACCTTGCTCATTCCAACGAGTATAAGCTAATACTTTGGCTTCTGCATTCTCGTGGATAAAATCAATGTTTTCGGTGTAGAGAGCGTGATTACTTTTACGCAGGTTGGTTAAGCCTTTGTATGATTCAAATAAACTACGATTTAAATCATTTCCTAACAGCGTCCAATCAATTTTTGATGATTCCGGTTGTTTAGGTTTATACTCACCAAATTCCTCTCCCATCCAAATCAAAGGTACGCCAACAGCAGTCATCAGGATGGCTACTCCTAATTTAGCGCGCCTAAAGGCTTCTTCGTCAAAAATCTCACGGTTCCCCAGTTCTACCATAATGTGGTTGTGGTCGTGGTTAGTGAGATAATTTACTACATTGGTAGCACCCAAAAAGCCTTGGCGCTTGCAGTCAATAACATCTTTTAGACGCTCTAAATCAAATGTCTCACCGCAGATATGTTCGAGAATGCAGTGATAAAAACTGTCATGCCAGCAACCATCCATTGGTCCATCTACATTGGTAATGCTGGTAGTTTCAGGAATGTGTTCTGCAACGTTATAAAAAGGCTTCGCACCAGCAGTTTTTTTGGCTTCCTGAACAATCCAATGCATGAAATCGTAGTTAGCAATTTGTCGGGCTGCATCATAGCGAATACCATCAAGATGATATTCTTCAATCCAGAAACGGATTGTCTCACCAATAAATTTCCGCGCTGGATGAATTTTTAATTTTTCGTCATAATGTTCGTAATTAAATTCAGGACCCCAGTTATTATCAGGATCGCGGGGAGAGTGATGATACCAATAATCGTGGTCAATTTGTGTTAACGGACTAGATGCTTCTGAGTGGTTATAAATACCGTCAATAATTACACGAATACCTCGGTTATGACACTCATCAATCAATTGTTTCAACTCAGCAGTAGAACCATAACTTGATTCTGTTGCAAAGAAGTGCCGGGGATTATAACCCCAACTATAATCACCAGGATATTCTTTAAGTGGCATCAACTCAATAGCGTTGATTCCTAGTTCACATAAATAATCTAATTTCTCAATGACGTGTTTGTACTTACCTCGTGCATAAGGATCATCCTCGCCACCAGAAAAGTCACCGACGTGCAATTCATAAATTACTAATTCTTCGTCAGCAGGTAAAGGTTTATCATCATGTTGCCAAAGATATGTATCGGTAATCCTTTCGCCATCTTTGATATGGATAACACCATCATCTTTTCCACTCAGTTCATCTATATCAGTTGCACAGGGATCTGTAACATCAACCCATTGTTCTGGTTCAAAAAACCATGAATTTGACTGGACGCGGAATTTATATTTATAAACGCCGTCTTCTAGTTCAACACTTGTGCGAAAATAACCATCATCACCTCTTTTCATTGGAATTTCTTGCCAATCAGAAAAAGAACCAATTAATGCGGCTCCTTTGTTGTAAGGTGCAAATAAATTAAATTCAATTGGCTTTGCCATAGAAGTGCTTGTAATATCAAGGGTTGATAGAAATATTTTCTGATGCTCAATTGAGTTTGCAAATCGCTCTAGAGAAATAACTATATAATTAGTGCTTCTATCTTCAGGATGAGTTTATAAATGTTCCCTAATAAATCACTCTATTTTGGCAATTTTTGACTGTTTATCGCATTTATTCTTTAACAAAGAAAGATGCAAATTAAATATAATGTACTTCTTGCCTGTATTACTACTAATATCAAATTTTTAATAGATAAACTAATGTCTTTATATTAACTTTTTAAGCATTTTAGTGATGTTTGGGAAGCGGTATATATTTGGGACGGGTTACTGAAGAACATTTCTGATATTTTGGCTTTGGGTAATTTGGTTTCCAATCGGGAGGAGCAAATGCATAATAAAAGCATTCCTGCCAAGAATTAGCCGAAATAATATCTATCGGTTTTTGATTGCCGTAATGAATTGCATTGAACTAAAAACTATTGTCCCATTCCCTATTTACGGGTATAACGATGTTTTACCCCAATAGGGAAATATTCGGAATCACCCATTGGCGCTAATGTAACTTGTGGTGTTTGATATTCTGGGGGAACATAATTAGCAAACTCGCTATTTAGGCGTAGCAGCTGTGAAAGAATAGAAGATGCGATCGCTTGTCTTTGAGCTTCACTACCCTCTACCCCTGGTGCTAATTCCACAACCACAGATAAAAATCGATTCTTGTCTTCATCTTCCTTCACCTGCAACACGAATTTACCCGTCACCCATTCTTGAATTACTGGTTGCTCTAATCCCACCGTCACATTTTCTGGATAGATATTTGCACCAAAGTAGGAAACTGTAAAGTTAGAACGACCAAATACATAAACGAAAGGTAGCTGATGAATACCTCTAGGTGATTGCTGAGTGTCAGAAGGGAGATTTTCAAGCGGGTTAAATCCCCATTCTGCTAAAAATTGCAGCATCGCATCATAACTAACTATGCCGCCAGTATCCAAGATGTCATAACGCACTAAGGGAATACCGTTATCTCCAGAAAACAGCAATCCACCATCGTGAACTTCAAAAAAGCGAGTGAAGGGATCATACTGTACTAGCGTGGGTAAACGCGATTCCCCAAATAAAGCTCTAGCTGCATCGGGATTTTCTGCCAAAAAACGGCGAATGCAGATACTTAATGGTGTTTCATTACCCAAAACTCCTGCATCCGCAGTACCGTAAAGTGATGCAAAATCAGAGCAAGGATTTTGTGAACCAATTCTTTCACCAACTAAACTCCGCCATTCTTCACTAAATACTTCTCCCGCCATCACTAATTTAATCTGATATTGCTGCCACTTCACACCACGGGCGATACCAGTATCAATCACATCTTTTAAAAATGGCGGGTATCCCAATAGCACCACTTGTTCAAATGCTGAACCAAGTTCCTCGACAACTCGCAAAATTTCTTCTTTGTTGTTACCAGGAGTAATTACAGTGATGAGATAACCTTTGCTAGCAAGATAACGACAGCAATTAGTAGTAAACATTCCACCTACCCAAGTGCCTAAAGTGAAACAAATCACAGCTAGGGTACGTCTAGTATCTGCATGAAAACTATCGTGAAAAATCTGTTCAAAGCGGGTGGCAATTTGGAGTTCATCTGTGAAAAAACGGGGCCAAAATGTCGGTTTTCCACTGGAACCTGATGAAGCAGCTATCATGTCGCACGTTTCTAATTGTCCGTTGCGGCACAAGTCGGCTAAAGGATAATGCAGGATATAATTTTGTTTAGCGATCGCTGGAAGTTTTTGAAACTCCTCCAAGGTTTGAATAGTCGCGGGATTAATTTCTCTTTCTGCTAAAAAATCCTTGTAGGCAGGTACATTAGCCGCCACATCATGAAATAAAGTTAAAGCTGCCGAGGTTTTAGTGTTGAGATGCCTTTGCAGTATCGTTTCTAGAGGGGTAGACAAAAAATCTTCAAATGCTTTAATTGCTTGCTGCTGTCGTGGTTTGTAGTTCATGACACTTGTTGTTTATCCTGAAGTAGAACCAACACCGTTAAAATAATTCGTAATGACGCTCGTTCGCGTAGCGTCTCCCCTTGGGAGAAGACTCGCTACCGCTACGCTAA
>CAZZZY010000014.1:0-23239 GCA_964658545.1 uncultured Acetobacteraceae bacterium
CCTTCAATCCGGTCTTCAACCTCTTGGTACAACTCGCGCAGACGATCTAAATTCTCCTCGCTAGTCTCCCAATAACCGCGTCCATTCACTTCCAACAAAGTTGATACAATCTTGCGGAAAGAATGAGGGTTGAGGTTCAACAACCGTTTCTGCATTTCTTCATCTTTGATGAAGGTTTCGTTAGTATCCTCATAAATCCAGTTATCCACAGCGCCGGCTGTCGCACTCCAACCCGTTGTATTCACCAACCGCTTGGAAAGTTCGCGCACACCTTCGTAACCGTGAGACAGCATCCCCTCGTACCATTTGGGATTTAACAATTTGGTACGCGCATCTAAACGCACAGTTTCTGATAATGTCCGCACTTGGGCGTTAGCTGTGGTGGTATCTGCAATATAAGATGCTGGCTTTTTACCATCACCCCGCAGACTTGCCACCAGCTTAGTAGGATCGGAATCAAAGTAATGGGAAACGTCCGTTAAGCTAATCTCGGAAGAATCCAAATTTTGGAAAGTTGCATCAGCAGTTTTCAATGTACTTTCAAAAATCTGCCGGGATTCGTCCATAATTCCAGGGTTATCGGAATTGAAGGAGAAGGATTTCCGGTTGAGATACATTTCCTGCAACTCGGCTTCGCTATCCCAAGTGCTGTTTTCTACCGCCAAGTTGATATTTGACGAGTAGGAACCAGAAGCGTTGGAGAAGACGCGCGTTGCTGCTTGACGCAGATTTATTCCCATTTCCTCAGCTTGCTGCAAAGCGTGTTTGCGAACAAAGTTCATTTCTAAGGGTTCATCTGCCTCAGCCGCCATCTTCACGCCTTGATCTAGCAGGTTCATTTGGTTGATGAACAAGTCGCGGAATACACCAGAACAGTTGATTACCACATCAATTCTAGGTCTTCCCAACTCTTCTAAAGATATCAATTCCAACTTGTTCACCCGTCCCAAAGCATCGGGAACTGGACGCACGCCCACCATCCACATAATTTGCGCTAGGGATTCACCATAAGTTTTGATGTTATCGGTTCCCCAAAGGACGCAGGCGATGGTTTCTGGCCATTTTCCTTCATTTTCTGCTTTGTTACGTAACAAAAGCCTGTCTACAACGATTTTGGCTGATTGGACTGCTGCTGTTGTGGGGATGGATTGCGGATCGAGTGCATGGATATTCTTACCCGTGGGCAATACATCCGGGTTGCGGATGGGATCGCCACCAGGGCCGGGTAAGATGTACTCACCTTCCAAGCCTCTAAGTAATGCGCCTAATTCGTTGTCGGCACAAACTTGCTGGAGGCAGAATTCCAAATACTCAAACAGGGGTTTTAGAGCTGTATTATCAACTTTGGGATAACCTGCTTTATGCAATGCTTCCACCCAAGGTTCCTTTTTGCCCATGTTGAAGAAATTCAAGCGGGAAACTAAAGAAACTCGCCCTTCAGCGTCGATTTGCTCTTGGACAAGGGCGGTAACTGCTGCACGGGTTGCCAAGGTGATATCTTGCAATAACTGGACATCTTCTAAAATGCCTCTGTCATTACTTTGGTAAATATCGTCAATGTTACGCCCAATGCTGTTAGCGATAATTCCCGGTAAGCCTTGAAGTCCTTCTTCCTGACGATCTAAACTAGCAATATTGACGAGAGTTGCGATCGCTTCTTCTGCACTTGGCGGTTTCCCAATGATGTGTAACCCACAAGGCAACAAGCGGGACTCGATTTCCATCAACTTGCGGTAGACGTTGCCAACAATATTATCCCGCTCATCGGTACTCATATCTCTGGCATCGGTTTCTGGCAGGTTAATATCCTTATCCAGATTCACGATCCGACATTTATCCATAATGCTGTTGACAATGGAAACACCGCGTCCACTATCTTTTAAGGTTTGGTAGGAAGCAATTAACTCGCTGAGTTCCTTCAAACCTTTATACAACCCAGCATTTTCTGCCGGCGGTGTCAAGTAAGAAATTGTTTCGGCATAACTCCGGCGTTTGGCAATTGTCGCTTCACTCGGATTATTAGCTGCGTAGTAATACAAGTTGGGAATTGAACCAATTAAGTTATCTGGATAACAATCACCAGACATCCCCATCTGTTTCCCTGGCATGAATTCTAAAGAACCGTGTGTACCAAAGTGCAGTACAGCATCAGCTTGCCAAACTTGCTCTAGGTAAGTGTAGTAAGCAGCAAAACCGTGGTGAGGACTAGCGGAACGGGAGAACAACAGCCGCATCGGGTCGCCTTCGTAACCAAATGTGGGTTGTACGCCGATGAAGACGTTACCGAATTGCTTACCATAAATCAGCAAGTTTTGCCCGTCGCTGTTGAGGTGTCCGGGAGGCGGGCCCCAGTTTTCCTCTAGGCGGTGAGAGTAGGGGGTCAGCGCCTCATACTCAGGAACGGACATTTTGTAAGCAACGTTCAGTTCTGGGCTGTTGTACTGCGCTTGGGCATCATGGATGACTTCTTGCAGCAATGCTTCGGCTGATTCTGGCAATTCTGGTAAGTCGTAGCCGTTATTTTTCATTGCTCTCATCACCTCGTAGATGGAACCGAATACATCCAAGTAAGCGGCGGTTCCCACGTTGCCTTTATCTGGCGGGAAACTGAAAACGGTGATAGCGACTTTTTTATCCAGCTTCGGCTTGCGGCGGAGGTTCGCCCATTTTAAGGCGCGTTCGGCGACAGCTTCCACCCGATCGCGCAGTGCGATCGCTTTCCCTGTAGTCCCATCTCTACCCGATAAAATTATCGGCTCAATTGCCCCATCCAATTCGGGAATGGCAATTTGCAAAGCTACTTGAATTGGATGTAACCCTAAATCGCTATCCATCCACTCTTCTGTGGTTTGGAATATTAAGGGTAACGCCACCATGTAAGGACGGTTTAAGCGTTTGAGTGATTCAATTGCTTTGGGATGGTCTTGTCTAGCTGGGCCACCCACTAGAGCAAAACCAGTCAGCGATATCACTGCATCTACCAACTGTATTTTGGTAATTGGTTCGTAGAAGTAGGCATCCACAGGCTTGGAGAAATCCAAACCACCAGCAAACACAGGTAGTACCCGTGCGCCCATTGCTTCCAACTCCTGCACCATTGCCACATAATGGGCATCATCACCTGTAACTAGGTGAGTGCGTTGCAATACTAACCCGACACAAGGAGCTAGGGGATCTTTTAGATCGCTAGAAATATCCTTACGAGCTGTATACCAATTGAGGTATTCTCTGACATCTTCAAACATACTAGGAGCCAAAGGATGCCAAATCCCTAAATCGGGATAAACCACCGGCTGTTCGTATGCAGAAGGTGCAAAATCTTGTTTCTCTAAACCTTTAAATACATATTTATCAGCTAGCATCAGCAAGAAGTTTTCCAGATTTTCTGGAGAACCACCTAACCAATACTGAAAACTGAGCATGAAATTTCGGGCATCTTGTGCCTTATCCATTGGTAAGAACTTCAGCACTTGCGGCAGGGTTCGCAAAAGCTTTAGCATCCCATCTTGGAATCCCGCACCGGATTTTTCTTTGCGTTTCCGCATGAATTGGGCGATCGCACTTTTTGACTGACCCAACTGTGCTAGGGAAAAGCTGCCCATTTTATTCAGGCGCATTACCTCTGGCATGGAGGGAAAGACAACAGAAACGTCTAAGTGATCGCGGTGTGGTTCTACTGCTGCTACAACTTTCTGTGCTAAGTCTTCGATGAAAATGAGGGAAGCGATGAAGATATTCGCATTCTCAATTTCTCGTTTAAACTCCTCGTAATTCTCTGGGTCGCGGAGTTCCTCAATCAAGTACCCGCTGATTTCAATCGCCAAGTTTGGATTGTTCGCGTTAATCGTGCGAACCGCTTGCGACAAAGCACTCTGGTACTGGGACTCAAGCACGACATAGACCACCTTGATTAAATTACGTCCGCGTAAGTTATCAGGCGCAATGTGTCTAATGGTGGACTTGACGTGTGTGAACATGCTTCTTCGGCTCCTTTGATGCGTGTTCTCTGAAGGAAGTTCCTAGCGGCATCATCAGCCACAGGTAACTTGTGATCTTTAGGCAATATCTGTTTTTTATCAGAAAACTCTTACCCAGTAGGCATTTTATCGTCTATCTGACACAAATCGATATAAAAAACGAAATATTTATTTGTAATTGTTGACTTTGTTTAGAAGTATTGGCTCACATATTTGTAAATTTTTTGTTACATTTTTATTCAACTATATAACTATAAATACTATTATCTATATTCTGCGATCGCAAAAATTTTGAATGTCTCTCCGCGTCTACGTTAAAAAATTGACTTTGGTAACAGAGTTTTAGCCTTAACCCAAGCGTATTGAGATATAGCAGTCTTATTTAACTTTTTAAAATAAGTGAACAACAAGATCCCCGACTTCTTTAATAAGTCGGGGATCTTGTTGTTCACGAATAATTGAGGATTGCTATAGGAAGATTAAGGTTGAGAACCAGGAGCATTACCAATCACAACAGCATTTGCTATCAAATTATTGGTACCAGCAATGTCATACCAACGGCGATCGGGCTTACCTGTCCAAGTATCTGGTACGGAATACACCAATTTGTTGTCCAAAATTGACTTTGGTCGTGCGAAAACATTCTTACTGCGCGTTATCGTAGTAGATGATATTGACCCAGCAGTTGTAATAACTGTATATAGCAATCCTATTTGAATTGTAAAAATTATCGAACCGCCAACGCGCAGCGTCTCGTTAGAGAAGAGCGCCAAGAGAAGAAGGAAAGAAGTTTACGAATCATTTAGGATTACTATATAAAACGCGTGTATATTTCAGGAATATATTTATGGTTCAGATTATTCAGGGTAAAGATGTCAATTTCAATCAATTGATTGAGCAATTTAATTTGCAACGTACTGATGATGAAAACTTCTTTCGTGAGTGGCGGGATAATTTACCAGAACTGAATGAGTTAGAAAAGCAAAATATCGAAGAAATCAAGACTGAATATCAGCATTTATCTCGATATCCCATTCTAGAACCTGTAGTCAAAATGGTGGTACTCTCACCACTATTGCGTCTGGCAGGTTTTTATCAACCACCTTTTTACATTGCTTCTGAAGAAGAAGTAGAAATTTCTTCTGAAGATGAAGGTACAATTATCCGAGGGCGGATTGATATATTGGTGTTTCATCCACCATTCTGGGTACTTGTGATTGAGGCAAAACGGGCACAATATTCTCTAGCGGTTGCAATTCCGCAAGCATTAGCTTACATGTTAGCCGATACCACTCCTCTAAAACCTGTTTTTGGCTTTGTCACTAATGGTAATGAATTTAGATTTATCAAACTGATAAAATCTGAAACTCCTCAATACGCCCTATCCGATTTGTTCGCTTTAGATAGCCGGGATGATCTTTCTACTGTTATCAAAGTATTAAAACGCCTAGCTCATTTAATTCGTAATTCGTAATATGAGCATCCCAAATGGGCAACTAGGGTGGGCAAGATGACCAGCCCACAAGAGATTTATTTTTTGGAAGATGCAAATTAAAAAAATTTTAGCTTACGATACGTAGTTTTTCTTAGCTTTGAAGCGATCCTGTTTTAAGCACAGACACAAAGATAAAAACATCTAACCTTCCCGTACCATCCAAACCAACATTCCCAATAGTATTTCAACTGGGGGAACGGGATAATCGTTCAAATCAATACTCAATGTTTGCCCTTCTAATTTCAAAAATCGCCAAGCTGTACCACTGCTGACGCTGCCATAAATTGTTTGAATTGGTATATTATTGATTTCATTTAATTTTTGTGCAGCAATCATTTCTGCTGCACATTGCCCTAAACCCGGTTTTAAATCACCTTTTTTTGCTTCAATAATTACGATGACAGGAGCTTCGATAAATATTTGTTCGGGTGAGCGGCTAATTAAAAAATCACACACTCCACTTAAGCCTAAATCCGATGCAACGGTAAAATCTTCACCCGAAAAAAAACTGACTTTGCGTTCGAGAATTTTCCGAACTTCTACAAGGATTGGACTAATAATTAACTCTGAGCGAGCTTTTTCTGAACCAGTCGCTGTTGCTAGTGGTAGTCCCTCGCTTAATGCTTCTTTGAGATAAAGACTAGGTTCTATGGACTGCGTTTCGGGTAAAAACCGTCCACTTTCAACAGTAGTTAAGTTAAAGTCGCGTTTGACTTTTGAGAGCGAGAAGTCGCTATAAGACATTATCAATATGATTAAATATTAATCTATGAGTATTGATCCTATCGCGTTGATAGCTATTTTTTTCCATATTTTGAACTTCAATATCTTTCTTACAATTCAGGTTTTATAGAAAAGCTAACGATTAACCTAACCCCCTTCCCGATGCTCTAAGAGGGAAATTCAAAGTCTGTCTCCTAGAAGGAGACAGATTTAGAGAAAGGTTTTCCATATACCGTGAAAAGTCAGCAATATCTTTGAGAGCAAAACTAAAACTAATAAGATTAATTCTTATTTATTTTCGACAAAATACTTCTACATATTAGTTCAAATATACTATTGGTGAGCGTTCCTAAATTTATCAGACTTTAGGGTGTGCAATGTAGATAGATGGATGGACAGGTTGACCAAAAGGTTCTACAATCTGACTGGTTGCGGTAAATTTACCTATTGCCCAATCCACATAAGCATAGTAAAGATTTTCTAGCGATCGCGTTTGATTGCGAAAGCACTAAATTAAGATAAGAAAGTCTTGAGTAAGGGGCAGCAAGCAAATGGATGTAAAGCTGATTCTAGCTGGGTTGACAGTTATATTTACGCTTTCGTGCTTATTTTTCGGCACGAAAAATGGATTCTATGATTCAGATAACTATCACGGCAATGGTTCCGCACATTGAAATAAATCTGTAGACGCTTGGCTACTTCTCGTAGGGTGAGTTGGCTAATAGCGTTCAGAACTTGCAAAGGGAAAATACACAAGAGGCAAACTCCTTTAGCTCCTAGTTTGATGGCTTTTTGTTAGCCCACCTTTCCGAACCAGTGCGGGTTCGGTGGAGGCTTCCTCCCTAATCAAAAATCTGTATTCTCAGGGTGTAGGGGCGCACGATAAAACTTACCCCTAATTCACAAAACCAAAATTTGTGTAACTTTTGGCTTTTGGGATATGTCCATGATGATGAGGTTTGAGGGGAGGAGAGCATGAGGGATAATCTGTCGGCATCTTCTAGTGTAGATGCTGCGGAAGCGGGTACTGAATTAGAATGTTTGCCCTATAGTGTCCAGCATGCCGATGAGGGTGTGTGTTTATTAGTGAAAATGGGCCCGCACCGCATCCTGTTGGACTGTGGTATGGAGGATATTTCATCCTTGGCTAAGGGGCTTACTAAGTCGGAAGGTGGAGCTAGTTCGCCCCTACCAGCAGATTTGGTTTTGATTAGTCACGCCCACCCAGATCACGCTAGAGGTTTACTGGCACTGCATAAAGCTTTTCCAAAGTTACCTATTTATGGTAGTGAAGTAACCAGCAAGTTACTACCTCTGAATTGGCTAGACCAAGACGCTGAGGAAATTTCCAAATTTTGTCATGCTTTGCCGTTGCGATCGCCTGTGGAATTCCAAGATGGTTTGGTAGCAGAATTATTTCCCGCAGGGCATCTACCGGGAGCGGTGGCAATTCTCCTTACTTACACCACCAAGCAGCGTACCTACAAACTACTGTATACAGGAGATTTTTTCTTATCAAACTCCCGGTTGGTAGAAGGTTTGCGTTTAGAAGAACTGCGGGGTTTAGACTTGGATGTGTTAATCATTGAAGGTAGTTATGGCACATCCCGTCATCCTCACCGCCGCAACCAAGAAAATCAACTAGCCGAGCGAATTAATCGGGCGATCGCTGACCATTGTTCTGTAATCCTTCCCACTCCAGCTTTAGGATTGGGTCAAGAAATGTTAATGCTATTACGCTCTCATCACCATTTCACCGGACGAGATTTAGATATCTGGGTAGATGGTGCTGTTGCTACTGGTTGTGATGCGTACTTAGAACTGCTACCCCACCTCCCCCCATCCGTGCAGAACTTCGCCCGCCATCAACCCTTGTTTTGGGATGAACGGGTGCGTCCTCGCGTGCGTCGTTTACAACCAGAAAATCGTTCCACTGTGGGCAAGTCACCTTGTATAGTCCTCACTGACTCTACATCTGATTTAGGTAAACACTGCCAACTAGACACAGGCCCTTGGCTGATCCTTCTACCAGAAAAAATTGATATAAAAGTTAATAAAGAATATTTAGCGCCCACCATTATTGAAACCTATCTCCTAGCTCAACATAGTGATGGCCCTGGTACTACGCAGCTAATTCATAATTTGCGACCCCAGCACGTCATTTTTGTCCACGGTTCACCTGCCTACTTGGCAGACCTGACCAGCTTGGAGGAGTTGCAAAACCGCTACCATATACATTCCCCGGCGGCTGACACCTTAGTAGAACTGCCTATCGGCGACACATTCTTACAACCGGCAGCACCAGAAACTAACTACGAAGGCGAACTAACAGAGTTGGAAACAGTAATCACAATCACCCTACCCAATGTGATTACTACTGATCCGCGTTGGCGACAATTTGCCGATACTGGTTTAATCGAAGCTCGTTGGCAAGGGGAAGAACTAGTCTTAAGGGGATTGTCTCAACGAGAACTGCTCAACCAAAATAGCGATCGCTATACATGGACAGATGTAGACTGTTGCGGTACCTGCCGACATCAAAGAGGGCAGAGGTGTTGGAATCCAGCTTCACCGTTGTATAACTTTAAGGTAACTCTCGAAGGTTACTGTCCTGCTTTTGAACCTTTGAATGATAGTCAATAGTCATTAGCTCTTTGTCATTTGTCATTTTTGACTAATGACTAACTAATGACTAATGACTAAATTATTCTGGATTCGAGTCAGTGTAACGGTTATGGATGCGCTCTGCATCGGGACAATCTTCAGTCATCAGAGGTTCCACATTCCCGCGTGGTACTGAAGCCAGTTTTTGTGTTACAGCACCAATGCTCTCGAGGCGAACCATTTCTTCCCAAGAACAAACTTCGTCCTCTTCTTCTGTTTCATAGCGTAGGGTCACCAAATCTCCCTCTATGTCTATGATGCGGGCGCGTTCAATCCAGCGTTGCTGGTCCCGCAAGAAAACACATACCTCGCGCCCATCGCAACACAGTTGATAAATCTTGCGGTGTAGCATGTATTGTTTCTGCCTTTTTAAACAACGTAGTTAAACCTATCAAAATCTGGGTTCTACCCCATTACATTACACCTTTAAGAGGTTAATTTCACCTTTGAGAGCAAGTACGCTTCATGACCTAATCCCAAAATTTGCTTGTAGTTGTCAAAATATCGGTAAATATTGGGTCATAAATCAATGGTTGCTCTAGCAATGAACTCAATCTCCTTCCGGCTCGTTCTAAGGAATGTCTGCTTCATAGAAGTCAAACAATTCGGAACCTGTCCTAAGCCGGCTCATATCTCCTGGTGACTCATTCTTACCATTATGTAATAAATAATACTCCAAAGCAATCGTTGATTGCGGTTGTTTAATTTGCCTGCTTTTACTCATTGGCATTACTGGAAAGTCTGGGACTTGGCTTTACTATTACCCACTTGTATCTGATCTTAACTCATTCTTTTGCTGACCATGATGGTTTTCAACAACAACACCCAAAGAGTTTTGAGTTTTTAAGCTTTTTTGCCTGATGATGGGTAAGAAAAAGGTAAGAGAGTGGGCGATGAGCATAAATACTTGCACGAGGCTTTACTGAGTTGCTGTGCTTCTTTTGGAGTATCAGCAAGATTTATTATATGGTAAAGGAAATTCCATAAGCACGTTCGACGAGGATGCTTCTCGTTTAATTTTACCTGTGCGAACTGCATCATATAGGGTTGCGAGCGCTGCTAAATCCTCTGGCTGATAGCATTTGGTAGCGAGTACTTGCTGAAGTAAACCCTCAGATTCAACACTAAGATATCCAGTTTGGAAAGCAGATTCAATGATTGTGCGAATCATTTTGGTTAGGGCAAAGTAGACAATTTGTTACTTCAAGTGTGGAACATTTTTTTGTGCAACTAATTGATATGGAACATGGATATAATGTGATTATAGTTACAAGTAAACAGTGACTTGTGTCACACAAATGCTAGAAAATATGACCTTTGGATGAGAATAACAGAAAGCTATAGTGATATTTTTATACAAATTATCTAGTATAAATGCTGAAAATCAAGCTGGTTGACAATAAAATCTAGAAGAACTTTTTAGACAAGCATCTAAAAAATCTAGTGAAACATCAGCAATCAAACAAAAAACTGGCGAAAATCCTCATCCTTTTGACTTAGTTGCACCCAGTCTAGGTTTAAGGACTGGAATTTTTGTACCAGGTGATCGCAAGCCGGACGTTCGGTAGCGTAATGTCCAGCATCGATTAAAATGAGATTTTGATCACGACTTTCTTGAAACTGATGAAACTTACAGTCAGAAGTTAGATAAGCTGTCGCACCAGTTTTGGCGACGGCTGAAATGTAACCAGCCCCCGAACCACCCAAAACAGCAACTCGTGAAATTGTTTGCTGTAAATCAGTACTTGGGGAAAAAATCAAATTTGGAGGATTCAGTCGCGTTTGAATGGCTGTGAGTAATTCTTGTAGTGTCAGAAATGGCTCTAGCAAACCAACACGACCATATCCTAATCCTCCTTGTGTAGGTACTATGGGAGTAACTTCTTTGAGTTCTAAAATTTGAGCTAGAACGTCAGCAGTGCCATCCTGCACTTGGTCGAAATTGGTGTGAGCGCTATAAATACCAATATTGTGGGTAAGAGCTAACCGGACCATTTCTGCGATCGCATCACCAGTGCGTAAAGATTTGAGAGGATTAAAAATCAAGGGATGATGGGCAAATATCAGATTAGCATTTAAGGCGATCGCTTCTTGCATTACTGCCAAAGTCGGTGTCAAACACACCAAAACTCGTGCTTTTTCCTGCAACACTCCTGGTTCAATCTGCCAGCCACAATTATCCCAGCTTTCGCACCAAGAGGGATTTGCCCATGCTTCAAACCAAGTAATTAAATCAGTAATTTTCATAATTATTTATTTTGTTCAGCAATTTTTAATTGCTAATCAGTGTCTCTGTGGTTGAATATTTAATTTTAATGCCAATTGCTGGCGCATTTCTTGGAATGGTTTGTTCCATACTGGACTAGCATTCCAGTTCCACACTGCGACTGGGATAAGTTGCTCATCAGCCAGATAAGCTAGCAGACGACGTTCATCTTCTGGTTCACGAGAAAATGTGAAAGGATTGCGGTATCCTGTATCACATAGTTTATAAGATGTAACCTGACCGTGACTAATCCGTTGTAAAAGTTCCTTACCTTTGGCGAGCAAATAATCCAAAAAAAACAGACTAAAAGGCTCTATGTGTGCGCGTTTTTGTGGCTCTTTTTGTACCCATCTTGCCCACTCAAACCCATACATAAAATCGTGGACATAACGGAAACGAATTTCTGTTTTAGTTCCGAACATTTCTATCAAAGAATCCATCTTTTCACCAAAAACTCTGAGGAAATAAATAGCACCTTCATCTGCTACTAAAGCTTGCCTAAGCATACTACTTACCAGAAAATCAAAATCCCAGAATATGTTTTCGGGGAAGTTTTGTAACTGAGTCCTGACTATGCTTTCGAGAGTTCTCTGAAGGCTTAGGAAAATTTGACTATCGGTGTTTTGCTCGACAATCAAATTCCCCAATTCTGCAAAACTAGTAATTAATGTCTTTTGGGGATTAAGTGATAACAAATTAATAGACTGCTGGGCAAGGATTTCATCAATGTATTGGAAAGTATGAGTTGGTGTCAGTTCTTGCTTCATAATAATTGAAATAGCCCAGACAGCTTACAATAAATATTATTGTATATTGAAAAAAGGAGAACATAAAACAATTACAAATAAACTTAACTTTTAAGTTTACAAATTGACACGAATTATTTAGGTATTTTAAATTGACGGGTAAGTAGGTTCGTAGTAAGTACTAAAGTCCTTACTACAAACCCTCAAAACTAGCTTGACTCAGTACTATAGCAGTCCTAAATCATTTGTGAAAATTATATATGTCTTTCTTCTTTCTTCCCTTTGCGTCCTTCTCTAACGAGACGCTGCGCGATGGCGTTCTTGGCGGTTCGTTTCCTTATCTATATTTTTCACAACTCAAATAGGATTGCTATAGTCTAAAATGCTTAACCGAGCAGTATTGTGCTAAATCTGACTTCTACGTTAAGTTGACACCAATGAACACTGCCATGCCCTTAAAATCATCTGTACCTCACGCCTGTTGCAATCTGCTGTATATCCAAAGGGTAGGCAGAATAACCAGAGTATTTAAACTCTACAAAACGACACTTTAAATAAAACTTGAGAATTGGCTATCCAGAAATGTGGACAACCAATTCCCTTAAATGACTGCGCTGGCGGTGTTCCCAGATATAAATTCCCTGCCAAGTTCCCAGCACCAAATGACCTCGATTAATGGGGATATTTTCAGAAGTGTGGGTGATAGCTGTACGGATGTGTGCTGGCATATCATCGGGGCCTTCTGCATCGTGGATGTATTTGGCTGATTCTGGGACGAGTTTTGCCATAAAATTAGCTAGATCCACAAGAACATCAGGATCGGCATTTTCTTGGATCACTAAACTGGCTGAAGTGTGGCGCAAAAATAAAGTACAAAGACCAGTTTCAACCCCCGATTCAGCAACTGCGGCTTCAATTTTAGCGGTGATGTTATAAAAAGATTTGGCAGTGGTGGAAATTTTTAGTAACTTTTGGTAGTGAGTCATTAATAAACACAGTAATTATTGATGAGTGTTTTGCGTGTGAACTATAGGATTACTATTTGATTTTTGAACAACACGTAGGGTGTGTTATGGCGAAGCGTAACGCACCATTTTCAAGGGTTTGGTGCGTTAGACTAAAGTCATAACGCACCCTACAAATACTTAATTTTTTTCAGAAATCAAACCGGATTCCTATAGAAAGTATTTTCATGATTTTAGTGCATACCAGTAAAATATATAAACTTTGTGATATACTCAGTTTATCAAAAAAAGCATCTTTACATCTTTAGTGGTTACACCAATGCTTACAGATCAAAAAATATTAGATTCAATAGATTACCAAAAAGGGGAAAAGGGGTCTTGGGATTGGGGTAAAGGAAAAAAAGAGTAAAACTTTTCCCCACACGGTATAAAGCCCCTATTTTTAAATATGGAGAATATTAAAAGAAGATTTTACCAGACACGTAGTGCGTTCGCGCAGCGTCTCGTAGAGAGAAAAATTAGCGTCCATCCTTGAAACCACTATTTTTAAATATGGGGTTCCCCTTTCCCCCTTCCCCCTTCCCCTTCTTCATAATAGTATTTCACACTGATTAATTATAAAGAGACTGTGACCACTACACTACACTGGCAAGAGCGGGTTGGTAATCAAAGAGATTGGGTTTGGCGCGGCTGGCAAACTCGCTATACTTACATTCGTTGTGCCCAAAATAACCACAAGACAATACCCCTGATATTGCTACATGGCTTTGGCGCTTCCATTGGTCATTGGCGACATAATTTAGAAGTGTTGGCGGAACATCACACAGTTTACGCCATCGATATGCTGGGTTTTGGCGCTTCGGAAAAAGCCGCAGCTAATTACAGCATCGAACTCTGGGTTGAGCAGGTTTACGACTTTTGGAAAACATTTATCCGTCAACCAGCGATTTTGGTGGGTAATTCCAACGGTTCTCTGATTTCTATGGCCAGCGCCTCAACTCACCCCGATATGGTGCGGGGTATGGTGATGATGAGTTTACCCGACCCTTCTCTAGAACAAGAAGCAATCCCGCCTGTGCTGCAACCACTTGTCAGAGCAATTAAAAATATTGTCGCTTCGCCGTTGATTCTGAAACCCGTGTTTAACTTCGTGCGCCGTCCTGGGGTATTGCGTCGCTGGGCTAATCTCGCCTACGCTAACCCAGAGGCAATTACCGATGAACTTATAGAAATTTTAGCTGGCCCTCCCCAAGACAGAGGTTCGGCGAGGGCTTTTAGTGCTTTGTTCAAAGCTGCGATTGGAATTAACTTTAGTCCCAGTGTCAAGACAGTATTACCAACCTTAACAATTCCCATGCTATTAATTTGGGGACAAAAGGATCGGTTTGTTCCCCCAGCCCTGGCTAGCCAATTCGCCCAGTACAACGAGAAGTTGGAAGTGCTGAATTTAAAAGATGTGGGTCATTGTCCCCATGATGAATGCCCTGAACTGGTCAACCAAGCTATTTTAGATTGGATTGAGACACGGGTTAGCGATCGCCAACCGTTGGTTACTCCCTAAATATTATACAATGGGAGCGATCGCGCCAGCCAATACCTTTATCATCATTGTGCTTAAAACCTAGCCAATCGCGGCTTGGTTAGTATCAACATCTGTAGCGCCATTCACAGATTTAGCTACAGAAACCAGCTTATTGAGAATTTCTTGACTGGGAACTTTACCTTTAAACACCACAGTGCTACCAGTTTGAGCAACCCAAAGGGTATTAAAATCATCAAGTTGGGGATCTTGATCAAATGCCAACGCTACCCGCTTTGCCAACCCACTTTGGTCGTATTCACCGCTTAATCCCAGACGTTCTGGGGGTATTGATTGCGTAGCAACGTTACTACTAATATCTGGCGCTATTGACTGCGGAGTCGGATTTACTTCTGCATTTTTAGGTTTTTCCATCCCAAATAATCTTTGCAACCAACCCATACAAACTTTTCTCCTATTAGAGCCTTATTAAAGCTGAGTGTAAAAGCTTTACAAAAATGCCGCATCTATCAATGAAAAGAGATGCATTCCATGAAATTCTTCCTTGCAGATTGATTTTTGTCCAATTAGGACTTATGCAAAACGATACGTTGTAGGGGTAATTCATGAATTGCCCCCACCTAACTATTATTTGCGTAAGTAAGTATGCGAGAATAAATCAAAATAGATTAAGTAATGTACAAAATCTTGAGATTAGTTTGTAGTGAGGACTTTAGTCCTCTCTGCGAGAGGCTGTTCGCGTTCACTACAAACCTTGAATTATTTACGCCACCCTACTTAAGTCCTGCCAATTTATTTCTAGAGAATGCAATGAGTGCAGCTATTGAGTTTACAATAAAAGGTCGCACTGACAATTAGTGCAGTAGTACATCACAGTAGAAATCAACATGCATTTGACAAAATGTCAAGAGTTTGAAACTCAAGGAATTTTGAATTTTGAATGAGTGAATTCTGCAAAGCGGTACTAGTGTCTGCATTACTCAAATCCTGCTCTAGCCTCTGTTGGCGAAGATGAAACATACCCTTTCAGTTCTCGTAGAAGATGAGGCGGGTGTTCTTTCCCGCATTTCTGGTTTATTCGCCCGTCGTGGTTTTAATATTGAAAGCCTTGCTGTTGGCCCTGCTGAACAAGGAGGAGTCTCCAGAATTACGATGGTTGTACCTGGTGACGATCGCGTGATCGAGCAACTCACCAAGCAACTATATAAGTTAGTCAATGTCCTTAAGGTACAGGATATTACCGAAACCCCTTGCGTCGAGCGAGAATTGATGCTTTTGAAGGTGAATGCTAGTAGCAGCAATCGCTCAGAAGTGATCGAACTGTCTCAGATTTTCCGGGCGCGAGTCGTGGATGTAGCGGAAGATTCTCTCACCTTAGAAGTTGTGGGAGATCCGGGTAAAATGGTAGCGATTGTGCAGGTGTTGCAAAAATTTGGTTTAAGAGAAATCGCCCGCACTGGCAAAATTGCTCTGACTCGTGAATCGGGTGTAAATACCGAGTTACTCAAGTCTTTGGAAGCAAAAGTTTAGTTGGGAACTTAAATAAATCAACTTTTGGGTGCGAACATCTGTTCACACCCAACATATGTTACATCCACTGTATTAACTTTTCTAGCTGAGTATCCAGGATAATTTACCTTTCTTTTAGACAAAAACATGGATTACTTCAGATAAATCAGCAAATTCAATCCGGGAATTGTGCGCGAAAGTGTCCACAAAACTAGAGTGATGTAAATTACACCTAAGCTCCATTGATACCAAGCAAGTGCAGAGATAATACCTGGTAAGTGTTCGTCTCGCAGGCGAATGTCGTTAAATCCTAATTTAACTAGATTGTTGAGACTAAAATCATAGTAGTTGAGCCAGTTCCAACGGCGATCGCTCAATAGAGGCATATATCGTTCACGAAATGTCTGATTCCTTGGTATCACTGGTAAACGCCCAATCAACAATCGTAACTGGCGAAATGTGCCGTCTTCGGTGAAGTAAGAAACGTTCATTAAGTCGTGGTAACGACCTTGTTGGTAAAGTAGGATCAATAACGCCAGTGGTACGGGGATAAGAATTATTAAAAGACACCCCAAAGTCAGCCAAGGTTGTTCAGCATTGCGAAAGATGGCTAGTAAGCTCAAGAATTCTAAAACGCTAAAACTGACTAATATCGAAATGGTTTCGTAAGATGTGGGAATAATTGGTATGGGATGCAGCCGACGATAGCGATCTACTAGCCAAAACAGTAAGCCAAAATAAGCGATCGCAACTCCTCCCACGCCAAATACTAACCAAAAATTTGTACCATAGCCACTCAACAACAGCAGTCCACTCAACCCCAGCCAACTCCAAGCTTGCAGTAACCACCCACCAATAGAAAGGGGTTCACCAGCAATTAAGCGATTACTCAGTTGGGTATATTTTTCTAAATCGATGTCTGCTAGAGTGAGTAACTCACTGCTGTTACGAAAGGATTTTACCAAACGGCGTTGGGCGATCGCTGCGGCTTGAGTTGCCGAAAAACCTAGTTCAACCAAACTGATAACACTTGCACTATTAATATTTGTAGCCGTCAAACGGCGACTCATTTCTATTAATCGCAGTTCTTGTTTTGTGTATTCCAGTTGATTAGCATCGGCAACTTGTTGTTGCTGACGAAAATTTTGCCCCAAATTCCGCAAGATATTTTGATTACCTTGCAATGTAGAGATGCAGAACATCTGACCAATCTGACCGGGATTACCTAAAATTTTTGCTTGGTTAGAGTTAAAAGTTAAACCAGGTACGCTCAGACAAGCTTCTGTAGAAAACCTCGCATCGCTAAAATCTGCTTGGTTGAGAATGCTTGCACCTTGCAAATTCACCGATTGATTAAACTCAACTTCTCGAAAGGTCACAGCTTGCTCAAAAGTCGCTTCTGTTAAAAGGAGGAACTGATTAAAATTTGCTTTAGTAAACTGGGCTTGATTGGCAAATCGAACATCAGAAAAATCAGCATTTTTTTGCCATTGCACACTATTGAATTTAGCTAACTGTTTAAAAGTTGCTTGGTTGAAATTAGCAGTCTGTTCAAAGAAACTACCTTGAAAATCAGCGACTTCCTGAAATTGGGTTTGCTTAAAATTGGCTTTGTCAAAAAAAATATTACCTTGAAAATTGCTTGGTTGCTGGAATTTAGCACCGCTAAAGCTGACGGGACGACCAAATCGGGCTTCAGTCCAGTTAGTCGATTGCAGAAAAGT
This sequence comes from uncultured Acetobacteraceae bacterium, assembly GCA_964658545.1. Classification (GTDB taxonomy): domain Bacteria; phylum Cyanobacteriota; class Cyanobacteriia; order Cyanobacteriales; family Nostocaceae; genus Nostoc. The sequence continues at coordinate 17,610 of CAZZZY010000014.1, forward strand.
TGCACCTTTAGCATCTACAGACTGAAGAAAGAATGTATTAGAGAACTTCATTTCGCCATTGAAGCGAGTTTGCACGAGTGTCAAGACACCACGAAAGACGGCAATTTCACTGGATGGAGTTGAAACTGTTCCCAAAAGCGATCGACAATCTTTGGAGTTTGCTAGTGACTCTAGACAAACAAAGCGCAAACGTTCTAGTTCTTGTTGTTCGGTAGGGGTGAAAATTGGAGCAATGGCTTGGGCATACAAGGGTGTTCTTAAACCCAAATCGCTACCTACAAAATCCCCTAAAATCAGGGCATAGCTGAGGTCTAAACCCAGAGGTTTTACACCTAGTTCTTTTCGCAGTAGTTGGTAAAAAGCATCACGAAAGCTAGCGTTTTCTGGGCGTAAATCGATTACCATTTTCTGCAAATTCACCGTCAAATTGCCTTCGCGGAGTGTTGGAGTGCGTAGACGTTCTTGTAATAATTCTAGGGTTAAGGGTGTGCGTTTTGGTTGCGTTTGTGCTGCCCAGGTTGGTAGGGGGAGGAAGAGGAGAATTGATAAAACGCAAAGAAACGCAAAGGAAAGCGCAGAGGAGCGCAAAGAAACCTCTCTGCCTACCTTTGGGTTTAACCTCTGCGTACCTTGGCGTTGAAAAAATAAATTATGCAAATTGTTCGATTAATCGTCGCTAATTAGTAGAACAATTTTACCCGTCACAGAACCGCTTTCAATTAGTTGGTGTGCCTGAGCCGCTTCTTTTAAGGGAAACTTGTGACTAACATGGATTTTTAACTTGCCTTCATCGATCCAGGTGGCACATTGTTCGAGAATTTCTGCATGGTGCTGGAGGCTTTCTTCTAATCCTAGCAATGCTGGTGTCAACATTAATTCTAAACCAATGCGGAGGTTGCGTAGTCTAGCAGTTTTCCAAACAGTATTGGCATCTGGTTCGAGAATCGTCACAATATCACCATATACTCGCACTGCGGGGAAAGTTTTGTGAAAGGTTTCGCCGCCTATGGTATCAAAGGCCAAGTCTACGCCTTCGCCGCCTGTCCAATCTAATACCGCTTGCACAAAGTCTGTTTGTTTATAAAAAATTACATGATCGGCACCTAGTTGTTTGACGAAATTAGCCTTTTCTTCAGAACTGACTGTGGTAGAAACAGTAGCACCTTTGAGTTTCGCCAATTGAATTGCTACATGACCAACACCACCAGCACCCGCATGAATGAAAACCCGTTCCCCAGGTTCCAATCGTCCCCGTTCATATAAGGCTTCCCAAGCGGTGATTAAGACTAAAGGCGCTGCTGCTGCTTCCGCAAAGGAGATGGAAGCGGGTTTATGTGCCACAAACCGCTCATCCACAACAGTATATTCCGCATAATTGCCTTGGTGTGCGCCCAAGCCGCCATAGCAAAAGTATACTGCATCACCTGGGCGAAAATACTGGACACCATTACCCACCGCCTCAATTATACCAGCACCATCACATCCTAAAATTGTCGGCGTGCGATCGGGGTAAAAGGTGCCTCTGCTACGAAGTTTAGTGTCAATGGGGTTAACGCCAGCCGCCACCAAACGCACTAAAAGTTCAGTATTCCCTATAGTAAAAGTAGGGTTTGGCACTTCCTGTACTTGCAGAACTTCTGGACTACCAGGTGCTTTCATCAAGACTGCTTTCATAACTCTTTCCTCCTCTAGATGCACGCTGCTATATAAATCCTAAACAAGTCTAGACATTTATTTCTTATTTCTAATGGAGGATGAGAGCAGCTAGTCTTGCATATGTTTTGACCGACTTTCTCGGTCAGTTACAAGTCCCATCTCAAGAGTGGGTGGGGCGGTTGACATAATTGAGTATCAGCCTGATTATGCCGAAACTGCTAGCATTTCAGGGATAGCAAGGGTCATTTGATGAAGGTTCAAATGGTTGAATCAAATATAAAATCTTCTGATTTGGTACGGGTTTTTGTTTACGGCACACTCAAACCAGGTGAAGCTAACTATAAAAAATACTGTGCTGGCAAGGTAGTAGATGTCAAAAGAGCTTTTGTAGAAGGTAAATTATTTGCTCTAACAATGGGCTACCCAGCTATGACGCTAGGTGATAGCCAAGTTCAAGGATATTTACTATCTTTTGCGAACCCAAGGATCTTAGATGAGCTAGATATGCTGGAAAATTACCAGCCCACTAGACAAACGCCAGAAAACCTCTATAATCGGCAAATTATTGAGGTTTATGAGCCGCAGTCGATCTCTCTGGGTTGGGCTTGGGTTTATTTGATGACTGTAGAGCAAGTTGACCAATTAGGGGGCTTCCTCCAACCTGGCGGCTGGTGGAGTGGCTGTGGTTTAACGGCAAAGTACAGTTATGAACTGTAAACTGTAAACTTTGCTATTAGTTTATGTCCTGTTTGGAGTCGTGTCGTTGCGGTTGTACCGGATAGATTGGATTTTCTGGAGAAGCTACTGCTGCTTTGGGAATTTCAATTACCGGGTTATTTAGTCCCACCATCAGAGGGGAAGGTGGAGTTATCGACGCTGAGGACGTTTGGATTGGTGCTTTTTGTGGTCGTTGTGCCAGTTGTGGCAGACTCGAACCACCAGAGACTAAGCCAGATACTGCACCGATTACACAAGCAGCAACGGCTGCACTTCCCGCCATCCAGTTGAAACGGGAACGGCGGCGCAAACGTTTCAATACTTGCTGAACTGTTGCTTCTGGTGACTCTTGGGCTGTGGGGACTGGGAGAGTCCGCAAGCCTTGTCGCAGCTTTAACAGTCGGGCATACAAGCATTGAATTGAGGCATCATTTGCCAGCCATTCTTCTACTTGCTTGCGTTCGGAGGCTGTGACTTCACCATCGAGGTAAGCACTCAATAACTCGAAGCGATCGCGCTTCACCATATCCGTAAGACCCGTTGATTCATTGATATGCTTGGCCATTCCATCTGACAAATCTTGAGGAAGTTGCAAAGGAGAACGGTCGTAAAACTGAGAATCAGTAGTCATCTTAACATTATTATCAACTCATACACGGGTAAACTGGGTGGGAATTTCGGGAAAATTAGCCAACTTTCCTCCTCAAGGCAGAAGCGATCTACGTCTTTATGGTAATTCTTAATCAATGCTTAAATTCTACCATTGGGCAGAGGCAAGATATTGTAAATTAGGAGTCTAGATAATTCTGTAAGTGAGCTTGCAGCCTCGATCTAGCTCTAGCTATTCTTGACTTCACAGTTCCTAAAGAAACTCCAGTAATTTCGGCAATTTCTTCATAAGCCATGCCTTCGATTTCTCTAAGGACAATAGTAGTACGAAAGACTTCTGGTAAATCCGCGATCGCTTCCCGCAATTGCTCGTAAAATTCTCTAGTTGTCAGTTCTTCTTCAGGACCTGGGGTATTACCGGCGATTTCCCAATCCATCTCGCCGTCCTCTACCGAGCGGGGAGCATCCAGTGACAAAGGACTAACAACCCGCTTGCGTTTCCGCAACTCATCGTAAAACAAGTTGGTGGCAATGCGGCTTAACCAGCCCCGAAATTTAGCAGGCTCTTGTAATCGGTTAATATTCCGATACACTCGAATCCAAACTTCTTGAGCCAAATCGGCTCTGTCAGCCCAATCTGGAGCCAGGTGGTATAGAACTCTATCAACTTGACTTTGATAGCGGCGTAATAGTTCTGAAAACGCTACACGATCAGGTCGCAGTCCTACTTGACAGCGCAAAATTAAATCGTGGTTAGGGAGTTTGTCAACTTGCACTGATGCTTCTGGATACTTGGCATCAACTGTTGACCAGGATACAGTAATCGACTGACTCATATATCGTACTGGCTCTAAATCATCCCTATCTATTAGACCTGCTAATGGAACAGAAGTTCCATGCTAGGGTGACGGATTTATTACTGGAACACGGAGGCAGACAATTTTGGATACATTTATAGCAATAGTGAGAGCCACTTTTTGCTTATACTACTCGCATAGTTGCCCAAGATTCATCAGCTAACAAAGGCGCAGCAACAACCACATTTTAGTTCTTTTAGCAACTGGGTATATACGCTTGATCAAAATAATTAAATTTGGTTATTAAGAATGAAGATAAAAATTTTGTAATTCTAACTTCTTGATCCTTTTAACATTCAGGTAATAATTGCTGGAGTTGGGTTCTTGTGGATACTATAACGGTGATTTATTTTTTTGATTTTGTCACCAAAACAGTTGCTGACTGTTCTAGTTGTGACCCGTAAGTAGCACCAGTGTTATGTTGCCCTGGTAGGCGAACTTGAAAAAAGAAATTGAGGGAAAATGTAATTGTGACTGCTAGCAATAGTTTTTCAAACATGGTTTTTCTCCCACCTACACCATTAATCATTGATTGCTACATTTCAAAAGTTCCAGCAGAAATTCGGAGTAAAGGCTTACAACCACCAGAATTTTGGAGGAATGAGGTTGGTCACTGGGAGTTTTGCTGCTGGGACAATTTGCATAATCTTAGTTTGCCCAGATGTGTTGGCAGATTTATAGCGAAAATGATAAGTATTAATAAATTTTGGATAATTCGGGTGATGAACGCATCCAATTGGTCGGCGGGATATGTCAGGGATAAACAATAGGCGATGGCAATGGTAAGAAACGAATCTGTAGGACGGATGGTAATGTTGCTTTGTTTTGGCACAGCATTTTTATCTTTAGCTGTCCATTGGCGCATTACTACGGCGGAACGGCAGTCTGAGAAGTCTGCATCTACTTTGATGCGGCGAGATTTTACCCCAACCAATCCGAAGGGAAGCCGCTCAGAGGGAGCATACAAGAATCTGTCACAAGTGAGTTTAGGAGAAATCGCGCTGGGTGCATCTGTGCCACCTGATGAAGTTGCCCAAGGCTCAACTGTCCAGAGGGCGTTTACACCAAAGTCCTCTGCTATTAAGCCTGAAACTAAGTCGAAAATAATTAATAAAAATGTAGCGAAAGTAGCTGATAGACGCAGAATAGTTCGGAGGACACCTACACTCAAGTCTTCTACTATTCAGCCCCAAACCTTTAAGGAAAATGTAGTTAAAGCAACCGACCTAACAACTAAGACGCGCCTGGTGACGCAAGCAGAAAGACCAAATCCAGTTGCAGATAATTGGCCAAAAAGTCTCTGGTCTCAGGCTTCAGCCCAACAAATGCCATCTAATCGGATAGCAAATGCCAAGACGCAAGTGGTAGTTGATTTAAGCGATCGCCGCACTTATGTATATATAGGGGATGAAGTGATAGCCAGCTACCCTATCGCTGTAGGTAAGAAAGGTTGGGAAACGCCCACAGGTTCTTTCCAGGTGATCCATATGCGACACTATCCAATCTGGCGTCACCCAATTACAGGCAAGGTATTTCAGGCTGGTACAGATAGCCCCTTGGGAGATAGATGGATTGGTTTTTGGTCAGATGGACGGAATGAAATCGGCTTTCATGGCACACCGGATATTGACCTGGTAGGAACCGCTGTATCCCACGGCTGCTTAAGAATGCGTAATTCTGATGTCCGAATGTTGTATGAACAAGTGAGTATAGGGACAACGGTTTTAGTGCGTAATTGAATGTAAGGGACATGGGACATGGATAATAGGGAGATGATGCAGCTGAGGGGTA
>CAZZZY010000015.1:0-22610 GCA_964658545.1 uncultured Acetobacteraceae bacterium
GTTGCTTCAAGTCGGGGAACCGCAAGGGCGCACTGGCTTCTCTGCGCCTCTGCGGGAAGCCGCTCCGCGTCTACGTTAAAAAAATGACTTTTACAAAGAGTGCTAACCTTAACTGAACCGTATTTTATATGCCTAACACATCCTACGCAAGCCGTAAAGTTCTAAGCGATATTCAAGAAACCAGTTTGAATCAAATAGGCCGTATAAGTCATAAACAATTGAGAATCAATTGGAGGACAAGCAATAGAACTACCTGCCAATGCATGAAGAGTATCTTGGCAGCTAATATGGGGTCTTCTAGCTTGTAAATACAAATCAGGAATAGTCAGTTGTTCATCAGACCAACGTTCCAACAAAAATGGTCGCAGAGTATACAAAGGATTATCCGCAGAAGTCACATTATTGATTAACTCAGATTGCCATTTTTCATAAGGAATCATTTCAACTGAATAACCAAATGAGCGTATCCACTCAACTAGCATTTTCAAGGCAGCAGGTTGGGGATGTTGTAAATTGAAAGCTTTGCCTATGGATTTTTTTTGCCGTGATAGATAAACAATGGCTTTACTTACATAGTCCACAGGAGACATATCCAACATATAATCTACATCAGGGAAACTTCCCATTTGTAAACAGCCCTTGGTCATCAGATTGATAAAGTCATGCGTGTTACAAATGCCTGTTTTGCTATCGCCTGAAATCAGTGGTGGTCTGTGGATAGTTACAGGAAGTCCACGGTCACGAGCAATTTTAACTAACTTTTCAGCTACCCATTTTGTTTGAGAGTAACCAAGATAAATACCTTCCCAGTGATTGAATTCATCTTGTTCTTTAACAACCTTGCCAGCATAAGCAGTGGATTCAAAAACAGCCACACTAGAAACATAATGTACAGGCTTGACTTTAATTTGACAAGCCAATCTCAAAACTTCTTGAGTTCCTAGAACATTGGCTGCCTTTAGTGCTGAGTAGGGAAAAACATAATTCAATAAAGCACCACTATGATAGATGGTATCAATATTGGTAGCTAAAATTTGAAACTGTTCAGAGCCAACACCTAACAATGGCAGAGATAAATCGCCGACAATCGGAATAATTCGGGAGTTAAATTCTTCCTGCCAAATTGCATACTGTTCTAGATTTTTTTGGAGTTTGCTTTTGCCTTCTTTGGCATTAGCAGCACGCACTAAGCAATAAATATCCGCCTTGGTTTCCTGTAGCAACTCCCGGATGATAAAAGCTCCTAAAAAGCCTGTTCCTCCAGTTAAAAAGATGTTCTTGGGTTCACCCAGAGGCACATTAGATGCAGCACCGGGATGGATAGTGGGGTCAAGAACAGCCTCAGCCCCTAAATCTAGAACAGAGGGTGCAGTATTGGCATTAGAAGCTGTCACCCCTGTATCTTGAACCGGTGAACCTTCTTGCACTTCTTCAGCTAAACGCTGTGAAAGAGCTTCAATATTTGGGTAATGCCACAGAAGCAACGGAGATGGTTGAAATCCGAGCAATTTTTCTAAGTTACTTACTAGAATCATTGCTTGGGCTGAATCCAAACCATAGTTTTCTAAATGTTCTTTGATATCTATTTCATCAGTTGCTACTCCTAGCAACTTAGCTAAGTTAGATACCAAAAATATTTGAATATCGTTTGCTGTGAAAGACTGTTTTATAGTCATTTTTAAATCTCCAACAATGATGTAGAACGAACAGGGTGATACTGACTGTAATAATCGGAAGCTTGCAGCCCTTGAATTTTCAAATTTTGGACGCGATACAAAAAGGCTGCACCAGTCATAATTTGATTAGCAACATCAACTACCTGACGATTATTTGGTTCAGACAGGTAAGAACCGCGTACCCAGTCATTGAAACCGCCCATTGCCGGGCCACACCAAATTTGATAATCGACTTCTCTACCTTTTTCACCAGAACTAGACCAACGGGAAGATAATCCTAGATACCAACGGAAAATCAACGCCATTTTTAGTTTAGGGTTATTGACTGCTTTCCCCAATTTCTCAGGATTCTTTTGGGACAAATAAGCCGCAGTTCCTTCCCATACTTCAGCAATAGTTTTGCGAAAAACTTGTTTTTCTAATTTCTCTCTTTCTGCCAACGGAATCTCTTCAATGGAATCGTAAGCGCGATAGAGTTCAAATAATTTCTGCGCTCGCATGGGGAACATTGTACCCCGTTTGAGAACTTGTAATTTGACTCCCATTTCAAACATATCTGCTGCTGGAGCCATGATCATATCAGCCATTTCTGCTTGAGACAATAACTTTTTAGTATGTTCACAAGCCCCAGATTCAACGCATGACTGATTAATAGAACCGGTCATTACATAAGCAGCACCCATCATAAAGGCCGCTAATGCTGATTGTGGTGTACCAATTCCCCCTGCTACACCAATTCTAATGGGTGTTTGGTAATGATATTTTGCTTGAATTTCGTCGCGCAAGGCAATAATAGAAGGCAACAAACAAACCAGGGGACGGTTATCTGTATGACCTCCAGAATCAGCCTCGACGGTAATATCATCAGCCATTGGAACTTTGGCTGCAAGGGTTGCTTGTAACTCAGTGATTAATCCTTGTTCAAGAAGTTCTTTAAGAATTCTTGCTGGTGCTGGTTGGAGAAATTTCGTCGCAACTTCTCGGCGAGAAATTTTGGCAATGACTTTATTTTTGATTTCAATTTGATTGCTGCTATTCAACCCCAATCCAGCAACACGGTAATAAACAATGTTGGGGGTCAAGTCGAGAAATGCAGATGCTTCTACTGTTCTCACTTGATATTTGAGGTATAAATCTACGGCGCGGCGTTCAATTGCCGGTTCGTTGGGGCTGTGAATTAAATTAAAAGCATAGGGCCCTTGAGGTAAAGCTTCTTGAATACGATTTATGGCTGCTTCCAAACGGTCTGGAGTTAAGCCACCTGCACCAAAGGAACTCAAAATTTGCTCTTTACCAAGTGCAATGACCATTTCTTCGGAAGCAATTCCGCCAGCCATTGCGCCAGTAACGTAGGCATATTTTACTCCATAAGCAGAGAGAAAATTAGGATCTCCAAATTGTTGAATGCGGATTGGGGCTGCAAATGTTAAGAGTTCTACTTGTGCTGTTGTGCCATTATCACCTGGGGATAAATACCCCTCGTTGGTGACACCGATTTTTCCGGCAACTTTCACGATGTAGCAGGGTTTATTTAATACCATCAATTTATCTTTGATGGTTTGTTGTTCAAAAGATACAGTTTCTAAAGAACCTTTCCAAACTTGGTTTTTGTTATAAGACCAAGTGGAGAAGTTAAGGCCATTATCGTGTTTACTTAGTACCGTATCTACGGTTGTCACGGTAGTTATCCCTCGGATTACAAGCAATGGATGTTAAAAGTGAAGGGGGTAGACTTTTTATAGGGGTCTACGTTTTTTTACGAACCGCAGAGGCGCAGAGAGCGCGGAGGAAGGGAGTAATACCAATTCTCTAGTAAGATGCACGTAATAATTATTAAACGAACCGCAAAGGAAGAGATTAGTTAAAAATTAGTTGGTGCAAGTTGAGAGAGAATTGGTATGATTTATCAGGATTCGTCGTTAAGTAGATTTTGGGCGCAAGTTAGTTGCAATTGAATGATTTCGCTCATTTGCTGGCTGTAATCTTGTCTAGCTTGTAAAAAAGCGGTGTGTGCTTTAGTTATCTTGGAATTATTAGCATTGAGCTTTTGATACTGTGTCTTATTTAAATCGAACATGCTGATGATGCTACTAATTTTTTTAGTTCTGAGGGGTGGGGTAAAAACAGGAATTGGCTGTTTAATTGCGATTGACTCAGAAGATTGTAATTGTTCTCTCGGCTCAAAAACGTTATCAATGATATTTTTCGGTTTGAGTTCTTCTGGCTGAAGCAAGATGTTAGGAGAGTAATTTTCTTGTTGGATTATTTGGTTGGAAGTATTAAGAGAATCTGTGATTTTAGATTGTTGGAGATTAGGTATATTTGGATGCTGTTTTTTGAAGCGATCGCTCCTAATATCCCCAGCGAAATCTTCAACAAGTTTACGATTTTCGTCGCTCAAAATTGTAGCAGCAATTGCTTTTCCACCCAAGGTAACTGTTCTCAATGTTGCTTTATTTTGATTAGCAGTTTCTTGAGCTTTGCTATACAACGGTGATAAATTCACGTTCACCTGATGACTGAGTAGTTTTGCTAATGCTTTGACCATTGAAGCATGGTCATCCATCCCTCGACGATTTAGAGAGACTGTGATATGTTCTTTGTCGCCGAGAATTTTATCAATCCATCGGGAACAAACGCTACCAGCACCCGCTTCTAAGAATATTCGGACTCCATCGCCGTAGACACGATTAACTAATTGCGGAAAATCAAGTTCTTGGCATAATCCTTTGGCGATGTTGTGAGCAATGGTATTACTTTCAAGTACAATTGGCTGATAATCGGCGGCAGAATAGAATACGATACCGGGAAGATTCTGTGATGGTAAGGTGTTTACCTTCTTGATTTCCTCGTACTGCGATCGCATCGCTTCACAATGTATCACATGGTCGAAGGGAGCGGGGAAGGCGTTGCAACCTAAAGTTGCAATCACTCGCTTACAGGCTGCATCATCACCAGCAATTAATACTTCTTCTGGTGTATTGATTTGAGTTAAATAGACGCGATTCTCTTGTTTGAGGCATTCTCTAACTTGGGATGGAGTTGCCATGAGAACATAGGTATTCCAAAAATTGTTGTTTGGTGAATCTGTTAATCCCCAATATTCACGCACAGCATTTTTCGGGCCAGATAACTTATCACCAAATAAAGGTGATGAGTTTAAGGTGTTACTTCCGCCCTCAAAATCACTCCAAACTCCTTGGGCAACCATCATGCTGGTTTCACCCAAGCTATACCCAAAGACGCATTGCGGCTTGACTTGAAAATCATCTCTAAAAATTGCTGTCATGTATCTAGCAAAGGCAATTTCACTTTCAAACATTGCTAGTGAATCATCTAACAATTGCTTTTCGAGAGTTTCTAGTTGCCTGGTTGTCAGTTTAGGTAAGCTTCTGGGATAAACTAGCTTTTCAACATCGGCAGCCCGGTTGTAGAGATTGTTACTTTTTAAGTCCTCAAAAACTTTAGGAAATAAACGGAAGACAGTGCGACCAATGCCAATATAAGAATTGACTGCTGCGGGGTAAACGTAAGCAACTGCTCCTGTTTTACCTAATGGTTTCGCGGTGAAATAACTACCTATTGGTGTTTGCCAATCTGTTCCTTTCTCAAAGGCATTATTTACACCTTTGCGAGCCGATTCAATTTCTTTGAGTAGTTCTTTTGTGTTACGTCCTGTGATTGATAAGACGTATTTAGCCTCAGAATTCTGCTCAAAAGTAGCGAATGTTTGGCTGGCGGTAGCTGATAAAGAGGAACTAGTTTCAATGGTATGTTGGAGATGGTTAAGTAAATCTGGTATATTGGAGCGATCGCTAACTGCGATCGGGAACAGATGAAAAGGCATTTGTTGCAAATATCTGTTGTCGCGCTCCTCTTGGCTGGGTTCTTCCGATAAGATTAAATGGGCGTAACTCCCATCTATACCCATACTGTTAAGTGCTGCTATTCTGCGTGTACCGCCTTTATCGACAAACCAAGGTCTTGATTCCATTGCCACATAGAAAGGACTGCCTTCCCATATTTGCGGTGTTTTGACACCAGACCATTTGGGTGTCGCGGGAATATATCTGTAATAAAGACAGAGAGCGGTTTTGATTAAACTAGCAATTCCCGATGCTGTATAGGTGTGGCCGATATTAGCTTTGACGCTGCCTAATGCACAATGCAAACCATTGCCCACTTGCGGATAAGCTTGCAATAAACCTGTGATTTCGGCTTCATCCTCCTGGGGAATGCCACTACCGAACACTTCTACATAGTTAACCTCTGTGGGTTGAATCTCAGCCATCTGGAAGGCTTGTTTGCAGACATCACTGATAGCTGAAGCATCAGGTTTTACCAGAGCGTCACTCAAAGTAGAATTACCTTGTGCGAAACTCATGGCATCAATTACTGCATAGATGCGTTCATTATCTTCCTTAGCAGCTTCGTAGCGCTTGAGGACAACAGCACCCGCACCCTCGCCAACTGTCCAACCATTGGCTTGTTGGTCAAAACTCAAGGTATTGACACCTGTATTAATTGGTGCAAATTGGTTGCGGAATAAGATATTTTCCACACCACCAGCTAAATCTACCGCACCCACAACCACTGCATCAACTTCCCCTGTAGCGAGTAGCATTTGGGCAACTTCTAACGCTTTGAGGGCAGAATTTTCGCCAGCGCTGATGGTGAATGCAGGGCCAGTGAAATTCCATAAAGCTGAAATTCGACTCGCCATGATGTTGGCGATGTGACTGACATATTCGCCGATTTCTACTGGTTGGTGAATGCTATCTTTAACAATGGTTTCCAGTTGGGAAAGGTGTTCCGCAGGTAGAGATATGTCTTGGGCTAGTAAGCCGTCCTTAACCTGCCAAGAGAGATTCCATCTTTGCTGTAGCTGATGTACGGAAAATTCTGTCTCGGCGGCGACAATCACCGCTACATTGCCACCCTCCTGTAGTTTCGCATCTTTCACGGCGCGATCGCTAACTTTCAGAAGCAATAATTGTTGTGGGTTTAATTTGTCGATTTCATTCGGTGGGATTTTGCACGATAAAGTATCGATTTCAAAATCTTTGATATATGCCCCTACTGGTGCTTTCCCGTCTGTTAAACCGTACTCTTTCAGGATATTTTCTTGATTTTCTATCCCATGCCATCTTTGAGGCGGTAGGGAAGTAAAATGTTGTGTACCATCATAGATACTGCGTTCAAAAGCGTCTAAGCCATTACAGTTACCAAAAAAGGCATCCATGCCGACAATGGCGACTTTTACAGGTGGAAGAGATGCTGTTAATTCAACTGGTTGTGTTGTAGTTCCTTGTTCTAAAATCAGATGAGAATTAGTGCCACCAAAACCAAAAGCGCTAATAGCTGCCCGTTTAATTGGTGCGTTATTATTCGGCCATGCTGTAGCTGTTCTAACAATTTTATCGGCGGAAATTGTACTTTTTTCTGATGTTAAAGGTTCCGAAACATTCATGGTTGCTGGAATTACACCATGAGACATACTCAAAATCACTTTAGTCAAGCCAACCATGCCAGCAGCAGTTAGCAAGTGACCTGTATTCGCCTTAGCAGAACCTACCAGAGGTGCAGCTTGATTTTGACCAAAGAATGTTTCGATGGAGTTGAATTCGGTTGTATCTCCTAGCAATGTGCCGGTGGCGTGACACTCCAGATAATCGATGGTTTTGGGACTAAATTTTGCCTCATTATAGGCTCGCTCAAAAGCTAAAATTTGTCCTTTAGGATTCGGACTCAGTAAATGTTTACCTTTGCCATCATTCGAGAGTCCGTTACCACAGATAGTTGCGAGAATATTATCGCCATCTCTAACGGCATCAGAATATCTTTTCAGCATCACCATCCCAACACCATCGGCGGGAATTAGCCCTCTAGAAGTCTTATCTAAGGGGCGACTGATGCCGTTTTCTGCATATCCTTGAACCCCAGAAAATAACATCCGCACAAATAGGGAATCTGCACAACTGATGGCTCCAGCTAACATGACATCAGCTTTGTGTGACCATAAGTAATGTGATGCTAGTTTAATAGCATAAAATGATGACGAACAAGCAGCATCCAGACATAAATTAATCTGGGAGAGCGAGAAAGCTTGAGCAACGATAGATGCTGGTAAGCCAGATATCATCGCATTGTATAAAGACGCTTTAGTTGCACTTGGGAGAGTAGCTAAATCAAAGTCTTCATACTGCAACAGTTCTCTGACAGCAGGGGTAATAGCTTTCTGGTAAATTGGAGAGAATAATTGATTAGATAATTTTGTCGGGAATGACAAATTACCTAAAATTATGCCACATTTTGCCAGGACATTTTGATTACCCCAATAACCACTTTGTACAATTGCTTGTTTAGCGGCATATAATGACCATTGAAAGGTGTTATCTAAACCAGCAACAAATTCTGATGGTAGATTGTATTCGGAGGGATTAAACTGGAAGTTGCGGATGTATCCGCCTTTGAGGGAATAGGTTTTGTCTGGTGTACCTTTAACTGGATTGTGAAAGATTGTCGGATCTACTCCGATTTCTTCGACTGTTGCAGAGGATGTGGAATCTTTTTGATTAACAATGTTCTGCCAGTATTCTTCAGGATTTTTAGCATCGGGGAATAGGCATGATAATGCGATGATAGCTATTTTTTCCACGATTTATATGCTCCGAGTTTGGGTATTAGGCAAGAGATAATTAACAGGCAGGATTTACGCTGTTCCCCAAACTTTAAACGAGGCAATTTATAGCAATCCTACGATGAAGCTAACTTTGATAGTTTGCAGTAAAGACTTTATTGCTTAGTACAATATTTCTAGCGAACTCTCTGCGCTACTTTGCGTTTCCCTTTGCGAATCTTTGCGTTTAAAATTCAACCCTCAATTCGCCACGAGTTCACCCAAAACTTTACTTATAAAACAAGGAATAAAGTCCTTACTACAAACTTTTAATTTCACAGATTACTAGCTTCTGAGCAACTTCATAGACCAAATAATGGCGTGGGCACCGAGCATTCGTGAGTATATTTTTCCTTGGCGATCGTGTATGATGAAGTTAGCGATCGCACTACTTGGTGTCTTAGCTAGTACTTCACAAGAAACGTAAAATGTTTCGTTATGTGGTATAACTTCAAACTGTTCAAATTTTTCTACTTTTCCAGGTAAACAACCTTCTTGATGAAAGTGTTGTGTCCAAATCCATAGGGCGTGCATACTCAAGTCAGTTGTATAAGGATTTACCCATTGCACAGGGAATTGTCCTTGTTGCTGTGCGGTGAGTTCTGGCCAAAGACATTCTGTAGTGATTTTTTCAGGACTGATGTTTAAAACTCTCTTAACTTCTTGAAAACCGGGGCCGTGAAATAATGTAGCCCCACCATTTTGGTAAAAAGCTTTTCCGGTAGCGGTGATGATATTATCTGGTTCGAGATTGAGAGATTCATAGATGGGTGCATCTGGGATTTCTCGCTGGAGATGGAGTTGAGCGCTAAAATGAAAATGGATTTTTCCTTCTGGGTTTCTACTCGAAATTTTGGCTTTAAGTTCGATACTTTCAAGGTTAAGTTTAGAAATTTCCTCTATTTCTAAAATATGTTCTTTCGCTAATGTCTCATTAAAAGTAATCCCCTTCAAAACTTTGAAATCTTGGTAATAAAACAACCGATAACCGGGATATAATTGTTCGGAAGCATTGATAATCCAGGTCATTGCACAAGTTGCAGGTAAAACCGGAGAACCAGCAATAGTATGATCGTGTAAAAATGGATTAGCCTCTAATGTCATTTGGCGACGGATCCGATAAGTTCGTAGTTCTGAATCTAACTCCGCCGCCATTGGAACAAGTGGGCTACCAATAACAACTTGTGCGGTTGCATGGTTGGTATTATCCATTTCTTTAACAAGCATTTGCGCCCCGACTGCGATGGGAATTATATCAATTTTTCGCTCTTGAAAAATCTTCTTTAATTCTGCTGTCACCATCCCACTATCCCAAGCGCCCCAGTTAATAGCGACTACATGACATGAGGGATAGCTTTGCTTAAATATGTGGGCTGATTTGTTCAGAATTTCATTTGCGATCGCATAATCAGATTGTCCAGGATTTCCGTAAAATCCTGTTACGGAAGAAAACAAAACTAAATGCTGAAGTTGATTAGGGTTAACGCAAGCCAGTAGGTTTTCTAAACCTTGAACTTTAGCGGTGTAAACTTTTTCAAAATCCTCTTCTGTTTTCTTTTCAATTAACTTATCAGCTAAGTTACCAGCGCCGTGGATGATGCCGGTAATTGGGCCCTGATGTTGGACAGCAGTGGCTAGTTTTTCTTGTAAAGCTTGGGTATCTGTAACATCGACGCTGATATATTCTGCTTTAGCTCCGGTTTTTTCAATTGCTGCTAGAGTCTTTTTAATTTCGCGGCTGGAGGTAATTTTGTTATATATTTTTTGCACATTCATGGGTGTGGGCTTCTCTCCTTGAGAAAGAAGATTTTCCATAATGCATTTTTTCAATGCGGATTCATCGGAATTTAGAGCAAAATCTGGCTCGGTTTCTAATAGTTCGGAGCGACCGAGGAGGATGAATTTGCAGGGTTGCTGTTGGGCTAATCGGATGGTACACTCAGCCGTAATCCCTTTTGCACCGCCGCTTACAACAAAAACTGATGATGGGGCTGTTTGTATCATAAATACTCGTAAATACCTGCATAATTTTGGTTTTTTCTTCCTCTGTGTCCTCTGCGCCTCTGCGGTTTTTTTTAACGAACCACAGAGACGCAGAGAGCGCAGAGAGAAGAGATGGAGGGATTAACTAATCAGCAATAATGGTGACTCGTCCCTGTGAACCGTAGCCAACTTCACTTATATAAAGGTTGGGGTCGTGAAGCTCGGCTATGATGTTTTGTACTGACTGTTTGGCATCAAGTCTGGGACTTAAATCGATCGCACGAGTAAACACCTTTGGCCATTCCCATCTCAGAGTTTTGGTTAATCCAAATAAACCAGCGCCGATCGCACCGAAGTTGACTTTATACTCTAAACCGAAGGCTCCATCAAGGTGAGCGACTGTGCAGAAACAACTACGTCCATGCTTTGCAGCTTCGTTGAGGGAGGGTTTGAGGTGTTTCGCCATCAAAAATACGTGCTTGACGATCGCCTTTTCTGATTCGTTATAAGAAATACTTCCGGTGTGATTGCCTACAAAGATGGGATGGAGATGGATGAAGGCCCCAATCGCTCCGCAGTGAGATGCGATCGCTTGTAGTTGTTGTTGGAGATGTTCTTCACTCAAGTTTGCTAAGGTGACGCGGGTTACTCCTGTGGGTAAGGGCGCTTGTTGGGCGATGAGCGATTGGGGGAAGCTGATAACTACTACTTTCCAGCCTTTCTCGATTAGGGATTCGGTTAATTTATAAGTGGTGAGGGAACCATCATCGGTAATTAAACCGATGTGTCCCTCTGGTAAGGTGAAATCCAAATAATCGGGCTGTGGTAAGCTTCTGAGTTTGACGGGATGGCGCTGGATATTATGCTCTAGTTCATATTCTAATTGGGGTGGCTGCTGTGGGACAAACTCAGGTTCAGACTTTTTTTTTTCACCTCCAGCCAACTGCTGTAGGTAATCGACTATTTGACCGATGGTGCGGAGATCGCCGAGTTCTTCGATATTCGGTTTGGGTAAGTTGGGGTACATTTCTTGCATCGCCCCTAAAATTTCCACCCGTTTAATCGAGTCAATCCCTAAGTCGGCTTCCATATCCATGTCTAGTTCCAGCATCTCGACTGGATAGCCGGTCTTATCACTGGTAATAGCTAACAGGGTTTCACCTAAGTTTGCAAATTCATCACTTGTAGCGGGTTCTGGTTCTGGAGTGAATGCGACAACTACGCTTACTTCCGGTGTAGTAACTACCTCAACTACTGGTGCAACTTCTACTGCAATCTCAGTTGCTTGTGGTACTTCATGAATTGCAATTTCTACAGAAACACTTTTAGAAGCATGGGATTGCAGATACTCTACAACTTGACCGATGGTGCGTTTTTCTGAAAGTTCTTCTAAATTGGGCTTGGGTAGGTTGGGGTACATCTCTTGTAGCGCCCCTAAGATTTCTACCCGTTTGATGGAGTCAATCCCTAAATCAGCCTCCATGTCCATGTCCATTTCCAGCATCTCGACTGGGTAGCCGGTCTTGTCGCTGGTGATGGCTAAGAGGTTTTTATCCAAGTCAACAATATCGATGGTTGCGCCAGATACAGGTGCAGCAGTTGTGGGTGCTGGTTCTGGGCTGAATGCAACAACTTCGTTGGCTGGAGGTGAGCTAATTTTGACTACAACCTCGGCTTGGGGTTCTACGACTGGGACAGGTGGCTCTACTGTCTCGACAGTGGCGAAGTGCGGAGTGGGAAGTGGAGAGTAGGAAGTTTCAACTACAGGCTCTACGGCAGCCGGGAGAGGTTCTTTGGTAAAAGCTACGGGTAAAGGTTGGCTTTCTACTATCTTGGTAGGTGCATCAGTAACAGTTGTTTCTGCGGTGAACGGAGTGAAATTGCTTAGTTTCTCTGTTAGTTGAGTTACACCCTCACCAGAGATAATTTGAGAATACTCTTGCTGGATGAGTTGGAAAAAGCTCTTAGTATATTCCAACTGCTCTTGAAGATATTGCTCATGGATGCGTAGGGTTTCACCTTGTTGGGAATGAAACTGCATCATGCTACGCTCTAAGCTTTCCATGACAACTAGCTTCATTTTGGCAGTTTCGGCTGTTGATTTACTTTCACTCAACAAGGAATTCTGCTGTTGCATCAGTTGGAAAAATGCTTTAGCATATTCCATTTGATGGTTGAGATAAGTACCGTGAACTTGTAAATTCTCGGCTTGATTTTCCTGGAACTGTGTCAGGAGATATTCTAAACTTGCTAAAAGTTGTTCGTAATTTGTAAGCTTTTCTGGCGTTGGTTGCATCTTAGATTCCTGGGCTGGTTGTGACAGGGTAACAGGATTCATCTGTTGCTCTGGCTGGGTGATGATATTAGATGTCACACCGTTCATGGCTGGGATGGATTTTTTATGTCCGTTAGTTTCGATCGCTGCGAGAGTTGGAGTTACACCTGGGCTGCTAAACAAAGGAGCCGCAGTTTCAGAATATTCGGGAGTGGGTAATGTGACTTTGTGTCCATCCTGCAAAGCTAAAGCGAAGGCATTTTTCGTTTTTTCGGATCTGTAGTTGATGCCGTTTAAACGGACATTTAATGTCTTCTTCGTCTCAATTGGGGGGATAGTTTGGGGAAGTTGGTAAGGATCGAGGTTATTCAAAGCCAGACCAATTACGCGCAACTGCACAACTGCTTCCCGCAAAGAACGATCGCTATTCTTTTGAGTGCTGGGGTTCAAAGATACAGTCAGGTGTGGGCGATCGCCAAGAATCTCTTTCACTAAGTTGCTCAGAATTCTCCTCGGCCCAAATTCCACAAAGCAAGTCCCACCCGCAGCATAGATATTTTCAATTTCCTGCTTAAACAGCACTGAGTTGGAAAGGTGCGTTTCTAGGATTTTTTGAATATTTTGGGCTTCTTTGGGATACTGCTTACTGGTGACGTTGCTGTAAACAGGGATTTTCGGAGTTTGGAACTTGACAGACTTGGTGGCGATCGCAAATGATTTCTGAGCAAAGGCGATTAGCGGTGTATGGAAAGCTGCTGAAACAGGTAACAATACAGCCGTATATCCTTTCTCGTGTAAAGCCTCTCTGACTCTCGCTATTTCTGCGGTCGGCCCAGCCAAGACAAATTGAGTTGGGGAATTTTGATTAGCGATCGCAACTTGCGGAAAATGTCTCAGCACTGCTTCCACTTTGCTGATATCTTCTTTCACAGCCAGCATACTACCAGCATCATGATCCGGGTCTTCAGGAGCCGCCATTGCTTGACCCCTAGCTTTGACTAAGAACAAGTAATCTTCAGTACTCAAAACCCCCGCAGCCCATAGCGCTGTCAGTTCACCAAAGCTATGTCCTGCCACAAAATCTGACTTAAACCCAGCTTGTTGCAGTATGCTGTACATCCCTGCACTCAACACTCCGATGGCTGGTTGAGCGTATTCTGTGCGTTGTAAGGCAGCAATTTGGACATTTTTTTCTGCTTCCTCAAACACAGGATGAGGGAAAACGATTTCTGATAGCGGCTGCAAATTATCTTTGATTAACAGGCTATCCATATAGCCATGAAGACGGCGCATCAAAGGGAAATTCATCACCAGTTCGCGTCCCATCTCTAAGTATTGCGAACCTTGACCAGAAAATAGAGAGACAACTTTTCCGCCCAATTCCATACCAGAGGAACGGTAATAAATCCCTTGGGGATGCTCCCAAGATGCTGCTGTTCCTTTGAGTTTCAGCCAGTCAATGCTAGTTTGCAGCAACTTGCAAGCTTCTTCAAGATTTTCAGCGACAAACCCAAATCGGGGAGCAGAGAGGGGAATCTGTGGCGATTTGCATTCCTTGACTAATTGAGCGTAGTGTGTAGGTGCATCTGGCGAACGCAACTTACCTAAAATCTCTTCCGACTTGCTCAACAATTGCTCTACCGTGGGAGCAAATAACAGCACTTCACTAGCACCACTGTGTAAGCGGTAAGGGTTGTTTTGGTCGGCTTCATATTCTTCCAAGACGACGTGATAGTTGGTTCCACCAAAACCGAAAGAACTTACACCCGCACGTCTTGGCGCTTCCCCTTCTGGACGAATCCAAGGTCTAGTTTCGGTATTCAAATAAAAGGATGAATTTTTAATGTTGAGTTTGGGGTTCGGCTCAGTGATATTAATTGTCGGCGGTAATACTTTGTGATGTAAAGCCAAAGCAGTTTTAATCAAACTCGCCGCACCCGCAGCCGCTTTTGTGTGTCCGATTTGCGATTTCACACTACCCAAAGCGATGTGCTGCTTTTTGTCATCATGCACATCAAAAAAGTCTTTTAAAGAACCGAATTCTGTCGGATCTCCAGCCATTGTACCAGTACCATGTGCTTCCATCAAACCAACAGTAGCAGGAGAGAAACCGGCATCTTCGTAAGCGCGTTCTAAGGCTTTAACTTGACCTTCTTTGCGGGGAGCATAAATACTCTTGTAACGCCCATCGCTGGAAGTACCAATACCTTTAATTACGGCATAGATTTTATCGTTGTCCCGTTCAGCATCTTCTAACCGTTTCAGGACAATCATCCCGATACCTTCACCTAGCATCATCCCATCAGATTTAGCATCGAAAGGTTTGACATTCTCACTAGGAGAAACCGCCGGTGTTTTGCTGAATGAGATGTAAGCCATAATGGTGTTATCGGTATCAACACCACCAGTTAGCATCATGTCAGAACGATGCTCAACTAGCTCACTGATTGCCATTTTTAAAGCACCGAAGGAACTAGCACAAGCCGCGTCAACGACGCAGTTCATTCCGCCAAAATTTAGGCGATTAGCAATTCTCCCCGCGACTACGTTAGCTAACATTCCAGGGAAAGCGTTCTCATCCCATTTGACATAGGCGCTTTTGATTTTATCAACGATTTTTTGGGTATCTTCGTCAGATAAACCACTGCTTTTGAGAACTTTTTCCCAAATCGGATATTCCAACCTGGCAGAAAGTGGCATTCCTAATTGCTTGGCCATAGCCACGCCTAAGATTACCCCAACAGTTTCGCGGCTAAACTCGCGTTTTTCGCCATAGCCAGCATCTTCCATCGCCTCTTTCGCAACCACTAAACTTAATAGTTGCGATACATCTGTGACTTCCAAAATGCTGGGTGGTATGCCGAATTCCATCGGGTTAAAATCCACCTCTGGAAGAAATCCGCCTCTTTTACAATAGGTTTTATCTTCAGTAGTTCTGGGATTCGGGTCGTAATAATCTTCAACACTCCAGTGAGTGGAAGGAACATCAGTAATACAGTCAATTTTATTTACTATATTTTGCCAGTATTCCCGTAAATTTCTAGCTTGAGGCAATAGAGAAGCCATCCCAACGATAGCGATAGGATTGTGTTGTAATTGTCTGTTAATTTTATTGATTGACACCGATTTATCTGACTTCATTTTTTTTCCCTCGATAGACTTAATCACAGCCTGTTCACAATTATTGACAAGGCTCTCTAACTCCGCTAAGGCAGTATCAATTGAATAAGCAGACATAGGGCATAGTGAGTACTGTGGATTGTGTAGCTACAGTAATTTCTGTTGCCTACTAAATAATCAAAACCTCTCGTTATGTAAGCAGTTAGCGCCTGAAATTCTGGTGCAAAAGTAATTACGAATTACGTAGCTTGCTTCTCGCCGAAGGCGAGTATTACGAATTCTGCGGGCACACTGCGATCGCGGAAAAATGTTATCCAACGCTAGACTCTTGAAGTTGTGGCAATCGGTCAATAACGTTGTTAAAACTGGTAAAATAGTTTTGGAGTGTAATAGCTGCTTGACCAGTTAATTTAATCCATTTGTAATGGTAGAGATTTTTAGTAATGGTATCCTACTGGAGTGGTGGAAACTGAGGAGTAGCTAAGAGAACAGAAACGTTTTTTCACCCGAAAGCTTTTGATTATCTAGCCTAACCCCAGCAACGTAGCTGTTGTTAATGACAACATTCTGTATCTCGATCAATGTCATAGCCAATTTCAACGTTCGGGATAATATATTTTATGCTACTTGAACCAGCAAAGTTGACAAGTTCGTTACACAAAAGACACCACCTTCAATCCGAGTTTATGCAAGTTGAAAAAGTAATTAAACGAGCAGATGGTGATGGAAAAGCAGTTATCTTTAGTTATTTTTAATTTCAAAATCTCAATTAAATAACTATTTTGTCTAACTACTTTAAAACATTGAATTAATAAAAACACTAACATACTTTACATAAACTAAATCATTTCTTTAAAGTTATTTTATAAATAAATATCCACAATTACTGATGTGAGTTTGAATAAAATCAAGCAGGAAAGTATAATTTGTAACTCTCAGAAGGTGTAAGATATTTTTTTATCTACGGATAAACCAGAAATTTGTGCTGGATTAAGTCAACAATGCAAATCTATTGTCTAGTAACTAACAATTTCATAAATACATAGATAAATTAAATAGCCATAAGTAAGTTTTCTCAGAGAAACATCATAATTTAGTCAAAGTTTTGGGTTATTTTTCAATATAAGTCAAGCTAAAAAGTAAAGCGGTTATTTATAAAGCAAATGTTAATTTTTAGTATGTTGCTTAATAAACATAATCATGATTGCATCAGGTCAAAGTATCCCATTGACTGACATCCCGCCTAGAACTTAAGTTGTAGGCTAATAGCTCAAGTCCACTCAAGTGGACTGAAATTTTCCCTTTCATCTATGTACATCCGCTTCAAATTTTGTATTTAGTCCTCTTGAGAGGAATTTACGTATTAGCATTGGAATTTATTCCAAGGCTGGATAGCAGCGAAGCATAATATTTATAAGGATGTTGTTAAAAGTAAGCAAATTTCCACCCCAGTGTAGTCATGTATTTTTAGATGTACGTTGTCATTGGAATAACGCTTCAAATGTATCCCTTCATGCCTTTAATTAGTAGGATCAAAATCAATAATAATGTCTTATAATACACAACCTCGCTAATAATAATCTGTTAGTAATATCAAATCTGCTTAATAACGAACCATCTGTTGGTATTCAATTAGCAGACAAGGATTAGTAAGAAATAGTTTTTTCAGCATCTAATCTGACTACGAGAAAATATTTTAGTGAGAGAATCAAGACTTATGCAAAGTCAATCGGTTGACAAAATTCAACTTTTACGCGATGCTTAATAGCAAGTTTATCCCAATTTTGATTTCACTTTATATTAGTGCTTCGTTGTTTCTGTGAGTTAAGTTTTCTGGTTAGCACTATTGTACTTTACGCTACTGGATTAGATATCAAATTAGGATATAACTTAGGAAGCTTTGAAGTAACACACCATTAATTTTCACGCCAGAATAGTGACTTTGGGCGGTAAAAGCGTACAACAATTCATATAAAACCAATTTAGAACCATCCACTTTATTAAGGTAGAAACTCTAGAGGAAAAGCCCTCTTGGTAATTTGTGGATGAGTCTATTCTAATGGACTAAATATAACCAGGCTATCCCGTAAAAAAGCAGAATTGGAATGAAAATATGGCAGTAAATAAAGAAAGCAGATTATTCACAAAACCCGTAGGTAGATCGCAAGTAATTTTAGCAGCTTCTCTCACTTTAGCGGCCGGATTAATAGCTTTTTATAGTTTGGTACCATTTTGGTCTAAACCGAAAGTTGCGACACCAGCAGCGAATCCTCCAAAAGCTGCTACTCCGGTGAAACTTACTGTGACTGCCTTGGGACGTTTGCAGCCAGAAGGCGAAGTTACTTCTTTGACTGCTCCCGCTTCTAATAATGGGGTGCGAGTAGATAGACTGTTAGTGAAAGAAGGAGATACGGTTAAAGCAGGGCAATTATTGGCCTATTTAGAAAATTATGGTCGTTCTAAAACCGCATTGCAACAGTCTATAGACCAACTGCAAGTTGCCAAAGCTAAACTAGCGCAGGTTAAATCTGGAGCTAAAACTGGAGATATCGAGGCTCAAAAGGCAGCGATCGCTCGTTTAGAGCCACAATATAAAGGGGACGTTGCTACACAACAGGCGACAATCGCCCGCATCCAGGCTGAAGTAGACAATGCTCAAGCTGAGAACAATCGCTATCAGCAATTATATAAACAAGGTGCGATCGCGGCTTCCGTAGCAGATAGCAAGACTTTGCAACTCAAGACTACACAACAGCAGCTAACAGAAGCCCAAGCCACCCTCAAGCGGACTCAAGATACATTCCAAGACCAGAAAAAGCAAGCACAAGCACAACTCAAGAGTGTTAGCGAAGTGCGTAATGTAGATGTTCAGGTAGCACAAAGCGAAGTCAACAGTGCGACAACTTCTGTTCAACAAGCAAAAGCTGACTTGGATTTAAGTTACATCAAATCTCCTATAAATGGCAAAATATTAAAAATTCATGCCAAAACCGGAGAAGTAATCAGCACCAACAAAGGATTTGCTGAGATAGGTAAAACATCTCAAATGTATGTGATTGCAGAGGTGTATCAAACCGATGTTCAAAAAGTGCGTGTAGGTCAAAAAGCCACCATTACCAGCACTGCATTTACTGGAACAATAAAAGGAACTGTAAAAGAGATTGGTTGGCAAGTTGACAAGCAAAACATCTTCAGCCTAAACCCTGGCTCAGATACAGACCGCCGAATAATTGAAGTGAAAATATCCATCGATAATCCCGCAGATAGTAAGCGGGTGGCTCGTTTAACCAACTTACAGGTGGATGTCGCCATTCATATTTAGTCATTGTCATTAGTCATTCACAAATGGCAAATGACAAATAACAACTAACAAATAAATCCATGATTTTCAAAATTCCTTTAGCATGGCTACAGCTAGCCCAGCAAAAAGTTCGTTTACTAGTAGCTGTAGCCGGGATTGGTTTTATTGTGCTGCTAATGTTTGTGCAACTTGGTTTTCAAGATGCCCTCTATTCCAGTGCAACCGCAGTCCATCAACATCTCAAAGGAGATTTATTCTTAGTTAGTTCGCAATATAAATCTTTGACCTCAAATCAAAGCTTTTCGCGGACTCGTTTGTACCAATCTCTGGCCTTTGATGGCGTAGAGTCAGTTAGCCCCATGTATTTGCAATTTGCTAAACTGAAAAATCCGGCAACTGGTGAGAAATATTCAATATACGTTATTGGTTTCGATCCAGGTAGACCTGTGATGAATATCCCAGAAGTTGAGCAAAATTTAGATAAACTCAAAATTCCCGATGTCGTGCTTTTTGACCGGGGTTCTCGCCCAGAGTTTGGCCCAATAGCTGAAAAATTTAATGCGGGAGATACTGCACAGACAATTGAAATATTTCCCTTCAATTCATTAATTGGCTATAGAGTCAGAATTGGTGGTTTATTCAGCTTAGGGCCTTCCTTTGGGGTAGACGGAAATTTGCTTGTTAGTGACTCAACTTTCTTGAGGATAAATCCTAATACTCGTCCGGCGGATATGATAGATATCGGTTTGATTTCCCTCAAACCTGGTGCTAACGCAGAAAAAGTACTGAAAAATTTGCAAGCAAGTTTGCCTAATGATGTCCAAGTTTTTACCCGCCAAGGCTTCATTGATTTTGAAAAAAAATATTGGGCTGTTAGAACGCCCATTGGTTTTATTCTTAACTTGATGTTGACAATGGCGGCGGTTGTTGGTGTAGTTATTGTTTATCAAATTCTTTACAGCAATATTGCTACGCAGTTCGTTGCCTACGCAACTTTAAAAGCCATAGGTTATGCCAATAGCTATTTGTTAAATGTGGTCTTTCAGCAAGCTTTGATTTTGGCAATCTTAGGTTATATTCCAGGATTTATTACTTCTATCTTGTTATATAGCTTTGCAGCAGAAGCAACTAAACTACCAATATTGATGACCAATAACAATGCAATAATTGTCTTAACTTCAACAGTTTTGATGTGTATAACATCAGGAGCGCTAGCTATCAACAAACTCCGCTCCGCAGATCCAGGAGATATTTTCTAAGCAAGACAATTTGCTTGTAATAAATATTCAACTTGATGGATAAAATAAGTTTGTAGTAAGGGTTTTACTCATTACTTTTAAGCACTAAAGTGCTTACTACAAACCATCAAAGCTAGCGCTTTTATTTGAATCCAAAATCCAAAA
The DNA here is from genome assembly GCA_964658545.1 of uncultured Acetobacteraceae bacterium. Taxonomy (GTDB): domain Bacteria; phylum Cyanobacteriota; class Cyanobacteriia; order Cyanobacteriales; family Nostocaceae; genus Nostoc. The sequence goes on from CAZZZY010000015.1 coordinate 20,438, forward strand.
TCTAAAATTGGTATACCCCCAACTATATGAACCTCACAAACAAAACCCTCCTAATTACCGGCATTGATGAATTTGTCGGTTTGCGTGTAGCCGAGTTAGCCATAGCCCAAGGAATGAAGGTTCGTGGACTGCAAAGTTCTACAGAACAGAACAAAAAATTACAGAATTTAGATGTTGAGGTAATTATTGGTAGTATTACCGATTCTACTATTGCTCAAAAGGCTTGTCAGGGAGTAGATATCGTTTTACATACAGATCAAATTGCCGAAGAAGCTGGTGCAATTAAGCATTTTCGTGATGTCAATGTTGGCGGTGCTGTCAACATGGCTAAAGCCGCTAAACAGGCTGCTGTCAAAACATTTGTGCATCTATCCAGTGTGATGGTTTACGGTTTTAACTATCCTAATGGGATTACAGAATCCGGGCCACTTTCTGGTGATAATAATCCCTACTGTCAAACCAAAATAGAAGCCGAAATAGCACTTTTAGAACTGAATAATCCTCCAGATTTTGGCATCATCGTTATTCGAGCCGGAGATGTTTATGGCCCAGGAAGTATCCCCTGGATAGTCAGACCAATTCTGATGATGCGTCAAAAATTATTTGCCTGTGCCAACGATGGTAAAGGAGTAATCAATCATGTATATATAGATAACCTGATTGATGGTATCTTTCTAGCGATAGAAAAAGAAACCTATGGTGAAATATTTAATATCACCGACGGACAAGAAACCTCGTGGAAAGATTATTTTATGCGTTTAGCAGCAATGGAAGGTTTACAAGCACCCCTTTCATTATCGAAAGATGAAATCAAGTTGTTTCTAAAGCTCCGTGTTCAAGGACAAAAACTTTTTCGCAAAAAAGTTGATATCTTACCAGAGTCTATAGATTTTATGACTCGTCCTTATGCTTGTTCTATTACCAAAGCGCAAAGCTTGTTAAATTATAAACCAACAATTGATTTAGAAGAAGGAATGCAGCGTACTCATGAATGGCTGCAAAAAACAGATATCCAAAACCTGATCAAATAGTCCACAGATTTTCAGAATCTTTTTTAGGAGTTAGGAGTCAATACGGTTCAGTTGTAGGTTGGGTTTTGTTCCTCAAACGCCACTTGCTTTTCCCTTGGCGCTAGCCTCTCCCAATGTGAGAAGGGGAGACGCTACGCGTAGCAAGATCCCCGGAGGGAAGTCGGGAAACCGCAAGGGCGCAATGGCTTTACTACAAGCGAATCATTCAGGAAAAATGAATGACGATTAGTTTATCTTACAATTCAGGTCATGTAGAAAAGCTCCGTAAACTTCTTTCCTTCTTCTCTTGGCGCTCTTCTCTAACTAGACGCTCCGCGTTGGCGGAAGCCTCTCCAAGAGTTGGCGGTTCGATAATTTTTACAATTCAAATAGGATTGCTATATCAGTCTGCAACAGCAGGTAAAAGGGACAAAATTACCTTTGACTGAAAGATTTGTTAAGAGGGCTGTAATTATTTTGTAAATGTTCGCAAGCAGCAGCAATTACAGGACAGCAAGTTACACTTTGAATGAATCAGATAATGCGATAAAATCTGCAAAAATCGCAGTTTTTTTCAGCCACAAAATCACCTATTATTTCACTACAAAACTATGCTGAAACTATCTCATGTTTTGCTTGCTACTTTAGTAAGCCTCAGCTTTGCTAAAACAGTGAATGCAGAGCCAACTTCAACACTTAGTGTAGTTGTCAATGGTATCCGTCACCAAAAAGGTGAGATTTGCTTCCGAGTTTACGCAAGTGAACAAGGATTTCCCACGAATAATTCTAGTGGATCTCGAAGTGGCTGCACTAAGATTACTGGCACTTCTGTAAAAAAAGATTTTTCCGGTTTGAAACCTGGAACTTATGCTGTTAGCGTGCTTGACGATCAAAATGGCGATCGCAAACTCCATAAAGACTTTTTTGGTATTCCCACAGAAGGTTTTGGGATTTCAAAAAATCCAACTGTGTCTATACAAACAGGTACGCCAAAGTTTCGTGATGCCAGTTTTGTTGTAAACAAAAATACAACTGTCAACATTATTATGAAATATTCGCTGGATTCATAAAGTCAGTGGGGAGTGGGGGGATAAGGGAGCAGGGGGAGCAGGGGAAGATGAGGGAGAAGATCAAGAACCGTCGATTGCGAACCGTCCGCAGAA
>CAZZZY010000016.1:0-21631 GCA_964658545.1 uncultured Acetobacteraceae bacterium
CTCGGTTTAGAACAGGCTTATTTTGAATTCCTCTCTTGGATAAACCAACAAAATATTCCTCTACCTCTTAAAACTCTCAAAATTCTCAATAATTCTACCTACGGATGGATGGAGTTTGTAGAGGCATTGCCTTGTGAAGACCAACAGGCAGTCAAACGCTATTATCAGCGTGCGGGAATGATATTAGCTATAGTCTACGCATTGAAGGGAACAGACTGCCATTGCGAAAACTTAATTGCTTGTGGAGAGCAACCAGTTCTAGTAGATTTAGAAACACTCTTTCATCACTCCATCTACTGGATAAAAGAAGAAAAACCTGAAGCCATATTAATAGCAAATCAAAAACTTACGAATTCTGTAATAGTTACTGCTCTATTACCAGGAGTGCATATCGGCGACTACAAGCAACTTGGTGAGCTAGCACATGCTTTAGATTATTGTGGGTTTGGAGGTTTAAACGAACAGCAGGTGTCTGCGCCAGTTTTAAAGTGGGTGAATGTCAACACAGATAGTATGGCTATGGGAAAAGAAGAGCAACAGCTACTATCAGAAAATAATAATCAACCATTTGGAGAAAATCTGGATACATCATTAGGCAAGCATTTAGAAGAATTAATTGCTGGCTTTAAACAAATGTATCAGTTTTTCGGGCAATCTAAAAAAGCCCTCTTAGCACCTGATAGTCCCATAAAAGCATTTGCTGGTCAGAAAGTTCGTCTTGTACTTCGCAACACTCAGCTTTATGTGTCAATTTTACAAAATTCCTTGCATCCCAGATGTCTGCGAAATGGAGTAGACCGGAGTATTGAGCTAGATGTTCTGGCTCTGGGTTTTGTTTCTTCAAAGGATAAACATCCTTCTTGGGCAATGCTAGCAGCAGAAAAGCAGGCTCTAGAACAACTGGATATTCCTTATGTCAGTTCTTATTCAGATAGTGATGCTATTTTTATCAATTCAAACACAACCATTGAGAAGTTTGTTGATAATTATAGTTATGATGATGTCATTGACCGTTTGCAACAGCTTGATGATGCCAATTTAGCCGAGCAAATTAGTATCATTCGGAGTTCGTTTTACTCAAGTCTGACTTTTGAGCAATTAGACTTATCAAGTTTACCAAACACTGCTCCTAACCTCGACGAAATTGCTCCTTTGAGTGGAGAAGCGATTTTGGAGCGGGCAATAGATATCGCCCAAGAGTTCAAGCAACGAGCCATTTACGGAAGTCATAATAGCGTTGCTTGGCTTGGGATGACATACGATTTTCAGGCACAACGTTTTCAACTGCAAGCGATGGGCTATAACCTTTACAATGGTTCTAGCGGCGCATGTTTATTTTTGGCAGCATTAGCATCAGTTACAAACAAAGCAGAATTTGGCGATCTAGCATTAGGAAGTTTACAATCTTTACGCAAAGGTCTTCAGGAAAAAGATCCCGAATTTCAAGAGGCTTTGACTAAAAATTTGGGTATGGGGGGCGCTACGGGATTGGCCTCTGTCGTCTATACCTTCGTTCGGATTGCGGGATTTTTATCTGAACCCAAGCTAATTGAAGATGCCCAACAAATAGCTTCTTGGCTGAAAGTAGATGCAAATGCTGTTGAGGAAGAACTAGGTATTCTCAAAGGTTCTGCTGGAACGATTCTCAGTTTATTAGCTTTGTATAAAGTGACTCAAGAATCTGACACTTTAGAGCAAGCGATCGCTTGGGGCAATTATCTTTTAGATCAGCGCGTTACTACCGACGCAGGTTCTAAAATCTGGAAAAATGCCAAAGGAGAACCTTTAACAGGATTTTCTCAGGGGATAGCTGGCATTGCCTACGCCTTGCTACAGTTGTATGCAATCGCTAAAGACTCAGCTTTTCTGTCAGCAGCCAAAGAAGCGATCGCTTATGAGCAAAGTTCCTTGGCAGATAATACTCAGCTATCACCTCTAGCTAGCTGGTGTTATGGTTTACCTGGTATTGCTCTGGCTCGTTTGGGAAGCTTAAATATCCTAAATACAGAGGAAATACACCAAGAACTAGAAATCATCTTGCCAAAAATACAGCAGCCAAGTTTCAAGGCTTTGGATAACCTCTGCTGTGGTAATTTTGCTGATCTGGAAGTCTTGCTAGTAGCTGCTGAACAACTTTCCCGTCCAGAATTGCTAGAAACTGCTCGCCTACAGACATCTCTAGTTTTGCACAGAGCTGCGATCGCTGGTTCTTTCCAACTGCTTCCCAACTTACCTCTTGAAGTCTATCACCCCAGCTTTAGTCAAGGAAGTGCTGGTATTGGTTATGAACTGTTAAGACTTCTCTATCCGAGTAAACTACCTTCAGTACTACTATGGCAATAGCTGTATTATACCGATTACATCTGAGGTTTCTCTCAAACAAGGGGTTTTACCCCTCATATCACCAAGCTTGATTTTGTGCATTTAGAATCCCACCCGATTGATGGGTGGGATTATTCAATTCCATAGAAGAAAAATATTTAAATATGTCCATTCAAAGTGCAAAAGCACTCTATACTAGGCTTTTAGTAGATGAAGAATTCAGAACACAATTGGAACAAGTGGCAAGTCAAGAGGAACGGGGACAAATCCTCCAAACTAGTGGTTTTGATTACACTCCAGATGAATTAAAAATTGCGAAGGCAGAGCTTTTAGAGTCCGCAGTAACCAATGACGAGTTAAGCAAGACTGAACAAGAAGAAATTATTGGTGGCAGACTACACAGACCTATTTATAGCTCTATTTTTGACAGGTTTGATGTATTTTTAACCTAAACAAGTAGTCAGACAGAATGAATTAATCTTACTCAACAACTGGTACAATTCATCTTAATGAGAGTAGTTTGCATATGACTCACAGTTGTTGGCATTGGATCAGAAACATAAAATTAGCCTTCTGTCTAGCTCTACTTCAAACAATCGTTATTTCATGTATAGAACGCACCTGTGCCCAGAGTAAAATTATCCCCGATAATACACTAGGCACAGAGAGTTCCAAAGTCATAAATAACTCAAATGGTCTTCCCATCGAAAATATCACCGGTGGAGCGCAGCGAGGTACCAACCTCTTCCATAGTTTTCAAGAATTTAACGTCGGTGACGGATACGCTGTCTATTTTAACAATCCTCCGGGAATTGAGAACATTATAGGTAGAGTGACCGGGAGCAATCCTTCAGAAATTTTAGGAAAGTTGGGAGTATTAGGAAATGCCAACCTATTTTTGCTCAATCCCAATGGAATTATCTTTGGGGCAAAGGCGAGTCTAGATGTGAATGGTTCTTTTGTAGGCACATCAGCTAATGCCATTAGATTTGGTAATCAAGGCTTTTTCAGCGCCTCTTCCCCACAAACCCCATCATTACTCACAATCAAACCCTCTGCTTTATTTTTTAATCAAATTGGTGCAGGAACAATCGAAAACAGGTCGATCGCTTCAGCAGGAGTTGATGGTGCTAATAACCCTGTATCGGGGTTGAGAGTTCCCGATGGTCAAAGCTTGCTGTTAGTGGGAGGAGACGTGTTGAATGCAGGCGGATTAAATGCTTTGGGTGGTCGAGTGGAATTAGGAGGTTTAGCCAGTCCTGGGGAAATTGGGTTGAATGTGAATAACCAAAATCTGGCATTAACATTTCCTGCTCAAGTCGTGCGAGGCGATGTATCGCTGACAAATGGGGCTGTTGTCAATGTTACGGGTGCTGGAGGAGGTGCGATCGCCCTCAATGCCAGAAATATTGATATTAGTGGAGGCAGTTCTCTATCTGCTGGGATCGCAGCAGGTTTGGGAACACCAAAAACAATAGCAGGCGATGTTACCTTAAATGCCACACAAGCCATATCTATGAGTCAATCCAGTAGTGTTACAAACATAGTTAGTGCGAATGCTACGGGTAATGGGGGAAACATCAATATTCAAGCAGCCTCACTGAATTTAACTGGTGGAAGTCAGTTGAGTTCCCGTACCTTTGGACAAGGGAATAGTGGGAATATCTCTATAGATGTGAGTGGCGCTGTCAACCTGCTATACGGTCTAGACAGTAACGGCTTACCTACTAGAATTGTCAACCAGGTACAAGCATCAGGAGTTGGAGATAGTGGCGACATTAATATCAAGGCAGATTCCCTGACATTAGCAAGGGGCGGTACTTTGAGTGCTGGTACAAATGGAACAGGAAATAGTGGAAATATCTTGATTGATGTGAGGGGTGCTGTCACCTTCGATGGTGAAGACAGCAATGGCTTTTCCAGTGGAATTGCCAACCATGTACAAGCATCAGGAGTCGGAAATAGTGGCGACATTAATATCAAAGCAGATTCCCTGACTCTAAAACAAGGCGGTTTTGTAAATGCTAGTATCTTGGGAAGAGGAAATGGTGGAAATATCTCTATAGATGTGACGGGTGCTACCATCCTGGATGGTATAAGTAGCGATGGCTATAATGCTGCGATCGTCAGTGAAGTGGAACCTTCGGCAGTCGGAAATAGTGGTGACATTAATATCAAAGCAGATTCTCTGACAATGATAAATGGTACTGCCATTAGCGCCCGAATCTTTGGCCAGGGAAATAGCGGGAATGTATCTGTGAATGTTAGGGGTGCTGTTCTTTTCGATAGCTTAGACAGCTACGCTAGTAGCGGAATCAGTACCGCAGTAACAGAATCGGGTATCGGCAACAGTGGAAACATTAATATCAGCGCAGATTCTCTAACAATGAACCCGGGTGGTCTTTTGACTACCAATACTTTTGGAACGGGAAAGAGTGGGAATATCTCTGTGAATGTGAAGGGTGCTGTCAGCTTGAATGGTGGAAATAGGAATGACTTGGATACTTTCATCGGCTCTCAAGTGGCACCATCGGGAATTGGAGATGGGGGCGACATCAATATTAAAGCAGAATCCCTGACAATCACACAGGGCGCTTTTGTCAGTACTGGTACCTTTGGGCAAGGGAATGGCGGGAATATTGAGATTAGCTTAATGATGCCTGGCTCTAGCTTAATATTGAGCGATAACGCACTGATATCAGCTATTACACTATTAAAAGGAAATGGTGGAAATATTCAAATAGAGGCAAATGGCCCTGTAAATCTGACCAATGACTCTACAATTGCTGTCAGCAGTTACGACCAAGATAATGCTGGGGATTTGAGAATTACGGCTGGTTCTCTAACTCTCCAAGAAAAATCCGACTTATTGGCAGATACAATTACTAGTGAAGGTGGTAATATTGAATTGCAGGTGCGAGATATACTACTGCTACGCAACAACAGTAGCATCTCTACCACAGCAGGACAATCCGACTTATTGGCAGATACAGTTAAATATCAAGGTACTCAATTGCAGGTGCTAGACATACTACTGCTACGCAACAACAGTAGCATCTCTAGCACAGGAAGCATAGAGGAGGCTAGAGGTAATGGTGGCAATATTGATATCAACACCAAATTTTTAGTCGCTGTCCCTTCAGAAAATAGTGACATCATAGCTAATGCTTTTCAAGGTAAAGGTGGTTTGATCCAAATTGCTACTCAGGGAATTTTTGGGATAGAAAAGCGCGATAACCTCACTCCACTTAGCGATATCACTGCCTTTTCTCAACAAAAGCCCGAACTCGATGGCGAGGTAGTAATCAATATCGAAAATGCAGATATCGGAAAAGAGTTAGTCGCTTTGCCCACAAATGTAGTCGATGTCAGCAAGTTAATTAGCCAAAGGTGTTCGTCGGGGAGAGTGGCTACAAATAAACCAGAAAATCAATTTATCGTTACCGGACGAGGCGGATTACCTCCCCAGCCAGGAGAAACTTTACGGGTTGCAGCGATCGCAGTTGATGAAAGCCCAATTGCATCTAAAAAACAAGACCAATCTCCAGAGATCATTTCCACTCCCATATTAGAGGCAAATAGTTGGAGGTTCGATCAGCAAGGAAGAGTTATTTTGACTGCCTCTGCAACTTCTGAGGCTTCTAGTTTTGGGACAAAGCCAGGGATCTGCCATGCTAATTAGAAAAACCAAGCCACGCGATCGGCGCACCTTAGTCAAGCTGCTCAAAACAATTCTCCTGGTCATGTTAGGGATAATTTTATTTGTAAACATCCCAATTCTATTACCTGAACAAGCAGCAGCAAAAGAACCAGCAACAGAGGCGGCACAATTAGCAATTCAAGGAAAAAAGCTCTACGAAGCCGGACAGTTTGATGAGGCGGCAAACATTTGGCAAGAGGCAGCCAATGCCTACAAACAAGCAGGTAATGAGGAAGGTAAGACTCAAAATTTGATTAACGCAGCTGAGGCTATGCAAGCCAACGGATTGGATCTCAAAGCTTGCAATCAGATACTACAAGCCTTTAAGATTGCCCAGCCGGAGTGCCGCCAATTAATCCAAGACAATGAAAAAGATCACCAGCAAAATGATTGGTTCCAAGCCCTTGAATCGCAACCAAATTCCCTGAATAAAGCCAATGGCTTACGTAGTCTTGGTGATGTTCTGCAAAAATTTGATCGCCCAGATTTGTCAACAAAAGTTTTAGATTTAAGTTTGCAAGTCGCTCGCCAATTATCATCGCCAACTACTGAGAGTGCTGTTCTGTTAAGCCTGGGTAATGCTCAACGATCTCTAGGTGACAGAATAAAAATTCAAGAAGGCAGAATCAACAAACAAAACTCAAGTCCCATAAATTGTGGGGAGCAAGCCAAAGTTGGTGAAGAAACTTCACTTTATCAACAGGCGGCTTCACTGTATCAACAAGCAGCAACTAAATCCATCTCTGCAAATACTTGGGTGCAAGCACAACTCAATCACCTGAGTCTCCTGCTCAATATGAATAAGCTAGCACAAGCACAGAGTTTAATACCACAAATTGAGTTAAAAGTCAAAGAATTACCTACCACTCAAGCAACAATTTACGCCCGGATTAATTTTGCTGAAAGTCTAGTTTGTCTCAAGCATTACTCTTACCTGGAAAACCTCTCCCCTACAAGGGGAAAGGCTTTGATTTTTTCCCCTTCCCTACAAGAGAAGGGGGCTAGGGGGTTAGGTTTGCCATTGGTTTTTCGAGATGACGTAAAAAGTCAGAATCACTCCTCTGCGATCGATACTCTTGATTTAAAAGACATTGCCAAAGAGTTGATTGTAGCCCTTGAACAAGCAAAAAGCTTGGGCGATCAGCGGGCTGAATCTTATGCTATTGGATATCTTGGTTGGCTTTATGAACAAAACCAGCAGTTTTCCGAAGCTCTAGCCCTTACCCAAAAAGCACTTTTTCCGGCTCAAGCGATCCAAGCCACTGATATGGTTTATCAGTGGCAATGGCAATTGGGACATATCCTCAAAGCTCAAGGAGATATCAAAGGAGCGATCGCAGCTTATGATGCAGCTATTGTGAGCTTACAATCTCTTCGTCTCGATATGACTGCGATTAATTCTCAGATTCAGTTTTCCTTTAGAGAACAAGTCGAACCTGTCTATCGGCAGCTAGTTGAGTCCCTCTTGCAAACTCAGGAAAATTCTAATTTCAAGAGTAATAATCTTCAAAAAGCTCGGACTACTATTGAATCTTTACAATTAGCAGAACTAGAAAATTTTCTTCGAGAACCCTGTTTAAAATCGAGAGTCGAAATCGATCAAATTGTTGATAAAAGTGATTCCACAGCAGCAGTTATCTATCCAATTATTTTAGAGAAACAATTAGCGATTATTCTCAAATTGCCTCGGCAGGAGGAACTTCGTTATTATGCAACTGCCATATCTCAAGAGCAGGTAGAAAGTACTATTGCTAAGTTACAACAATATCTACCGAATGTTAGCCAGAGTTCCCAAGTTAAACATCTGTCTCAACAGGTATACGATTGGTTAATTCGTCCTTTAGAAGCAGATTTAAATAGCAACATCGAAACTTTAGTATTTGTGTTAGACAGTTACCTACGGAACATTCCTATGGCAGCTTTATACGATGCCCAGCAACAGAAATATTTAGTCGAAAAATATGCGATCGCTCTAGCTCCTGGGTTGCAACTTGTTCAGCCAAAACCTCTACGCAGCAGTTCAAAAATTAAGGTTTTAGCTGCTGGAATCAGCGAAAAACGTTTTGTGGAAGGTCAAGAATTTGCTGCATTGACTAACGTTAAGAAAGAGTTAGCCCGCATCCAGGTTGAGATGCCTAAGAGTGAAGAACTTCTGGATAGCAAGTTTACCAAAACAAACCTCCAGGATAAACTGCAATCAGCTTCTTTTTCTATAGTTCATCTGGCTACTCACAGTCAATTTAGTTCTAACCCCGAGAAAACCTTCATTCTCTCTTGGGATCGACTGCTCAACATCGAAGATTTAATTGACCTATTAAAGCAAAAAGATTCAACTGGTTCTAATTCTATCGAATTACTAGTCCTTAGTTCGTGCGAAACTGCTACGGGCGATCGGCAAGCATCTTTAGGATTAGCTGGAATTGCTGTCAGGGCTGGAGCAGACAGTACGATAGCAAGTCTATGGTCAATAGACGATCTTTCTACTAGTGAAATCATGAATCAGTTGTACCACGAATTAAACAAAGGAGTGACTAGAGTTAAAGCACTTCAGCAAGCTCAGTTAGCTCTCTTGAAAAAAGAAAAGCGTCCTTATTTTTGGGCAAGTTTCATTTTGGTAGGAAATTGGCTTTAACAAATAATTCGTAATGACGCAGTTTAGAGACAAAAAATATGATTTTCAAATTTTGAGCTTCAACACAATTTATTATTCTATACAATCCGCAAAAGCTATATGTGGTGAATATTAGGACTTATAAAAATAAAATTGTATATCCTATCTTTCCGGGAATTTAATTTTAGGACGGGTCTTGAGTATGCCTTATATCATTTAACTTTAATAATGATACAAATACATTGGTAGGAGCATGGCATTGCCATGCCCTTACGAGAAACCTATCTGTATCTCTGTATCAGAGTTTTTGTGAATTGGTATTACAGCAATGTTAAGAAAGATGCGACTAATAGATAGCTGATGCGGGAAGGGGAGACGCTAAGGGCGAACAAGCATCATTACGAATTATATTGTTTTCATAACTTATGAAATATTACCACAGGCTGTTGAGCAATATCTGGCAAATCAATAGATTTTAAAAAGTTAACCCAATCTATTTCAAGATTGTTATTTGGTGAATTACTGCGAAGTTTTTCGCTCAATTTAGTCAGTGCATCATACCAAATATTTTGTTCAAAATAAGTTAGATAATTTTCAGATTTTTGCATCTTTAATTGGATATCTAGCTCCTTTGTCCGAGCGACTCTTTCTATCCAGGCATCAACGTAAAAATATCCGGTTTCCGGTTCTGGTTTTCCACAATATACTGTGAAATACCAATGATATTTATTACCTATTTTTAGAGAATATTTAGGAATTGATGGCAGACTGATCCCGGTAATTGCTGCTGTTTGAGGTAGCGTTAAAACTTTTCGGTAAATATCGTCCCCGGCTTCATTTTGTAAGACAAATTCTCCAGAGCGATCGTTGTTCGGTAGTTTTGGGGTATAGACCCAAAATGTTGGATGCTCGGAGATGGTTGAAGCTAAAAAAGATGTAGAGTCTTGAAAATCACCTAAAGCCTCTTTACCAGGAACTAAGGCGGTAACTGGAATGTTGAGTGCTGGACAATCGCTGCGACTAGTTCCTCCTCTGCGGCGACCGACGGGGGCTCCGTTGTCAGGTAAGGTTGGTTTTTGCACTAACTGATATTGCTTACGACTAACAGGAGTTGTAACTAATTTGGTAACTTTCGCCTGCATTGGTAAAGAATAACTTGTTAGAGCGGCGATCGCTAAAGGCACAATATATCTCAGGCTCATCAATTGAGGAAGTAATTTCTTCTCAGTCATAGTTCAAAACCTAAATTTTTTGACGTTTCTAAACTAGGATCAGCGAGTCTGTGGAACTAATGATATAACTGCCACTTGGACAGCTATCAGTGCTAATGCGGCGGGAAGAAGTGGTATCCATCCAGCATGGATAAATGTCAGACAGCAGATACTGAAAAGTAGGGAAAGTGTGATCGCAATTCCTATTCCCCGACGGATGGGGCAATGAGTACACCAAGCAAGAATCCCTCCCAGCAATGACCATCCGCAGATCCAAACTCCTTCTAGCCAACCAGACCACCACCAAATTAAAGACCGTCCATCGAGGACTGCACTGAGAATCTGGCTAATCGCCTGAGCTTGGACAAACATTCCTGGTACTTCTTTCCGATTGGGGAGTGCTGTAGCACTGTAAGCAGTTTTCCACTCATCAGTAGCACTAGCAGCAGTCACACCAATGATTACTATGCGATCTTTGACCGAGTTGATTAATTCAGGAGTGACCAAATCATCTAAAATGTCTCTCAGCGATACCTGCTGGGCAATATCTACAGGAGAGCGTAGAGAACGATAATTAAGCAGTATTTGGTATCCAGATGCATCTATGTGTTGATAACCACTGGTATGGTCTGTTAATTGTTTGAACAATACTTTGCCAATTTGTAGTTGCTCATCGGCAGCAAGCTTTGACTGAATGCCTTCTTTATCTAGATAGTGGAGTGCCATCTGAAGACTCAAGGCATCAGCTGCGGCACAAGGAGATGTAACCGGAGGAGTTAAATGTAAGAGATGGCGACGAGCAACTTCGTCATCATCTGCAATAAAATCGCTAAAGCCCAGGCGTGATTTAGGCACTTCTGGAGGGCTGGGAATACCATCGGGAACACCATCTTCAGGAGAAGAAACTTTACAGGGCGCAAAAAAGCGACTGTCTGAGCGCAGGCGAGTTGCTAAATCGGGATAATCGCGGTTGACGGGGAAATCACGATAGATGTCTATGCCTATGGTTCTGGGTTGATATTGCTCCAGTTTTTCTAAAAGTTGCAGGAGTGCCTGATCGGATAAAGACCATCGGATAGGCATTTGCATTCGATTCTGATATTGAATGTCAGCTTCATCAATAGTTACGAGCAAAAGGCGTGGATCTGGTTTTTCTATTGGTCGCAGTGCCATCAGGTGATCGTAAGTCTTTAACTCAAATGGTTGGAGTAGTCCCACATATCTGATGCCCATGACGAAAAAGGCGATCGCTAAACTCAAAATAATTACTTTACAAAAATTGCGCCAAGTGTTAGCCAAACCACTTGCAGCAAAAATTCTCGCCCTTGATGATAATTTTTGCTGCCCTGCATTTAACTCATTAATCTGGATTTCTTCTTCTTGGCTGGCGATAAGTTGCTCTAAAACTCTCTGCGGTTCTAGAGGTCGCTCTTGGGGCAACGGTGTCATTAAATCGTCGATTAAATTAGCCAACCCTACAGAAATCTGAGGTGCTTGATCTCGCCAAATTAACCGCTCATTTTGGGGATTTTTCGGCAACTCATTAGGATGTATACCTGTCAACAAATTCACCAAAGTCCGCCCTAAAGCGAAAAAATCTGATTGATAAACAGCTTGACCATTCATTTGCTCTGGTGCTGTATATCCCATAGAGTAGACTCTTGTAATGTCACCTCCTTGTAGTTTTTCTATATAAGTCATAGTTACTTGTCTTGCCGCACCAAAGTCAATCAATACCAGTTTTCCGTCGGGAAGAAGCATGATATTAGATGGCTTAATATCTCGGTGCAAAACTTGTTCTTTATGAAATCCTTCTAATAATTTGACAAGTTGTAGTAACCAATCAATTGCCAGCTTCTCAGATAGTACTCCATTTTGTTCTAACCAATGAGCAAGATTCTGCCCCGGAATTTTCTCCATTACCAAGCAATGCAATTTTTCTGATCTGCCTTTGGGAGAAAAACAGAAGTAAGTATCGACTTGAGGGACTCCTAGATGTTTCAACTGTCTGGGAATTCTCGCTTCTTGCTCAAATAGTTCCACCAAGCGACGGCGATGGCTGGTCAAAACTTTCAGAACCTTTGTTGTTCCTAAGTTATCTATTTCAAATATTTCTGTGTAGTGATTTTTATTTAATTCTCGTAATGGCTTAATTACCCGATATCGCTCGTTAATAATTAAGCTAGAGCCACAGTTCTGGCAAAACTCTCGATCGTCAGTATTTTTGCGATGAAGACACCAGGGGTTGATACAGTAGCTCATGTTTGAAAGTTTTAGATTTGCAAAAACGGATTAACTGTTATCGATAGCTGAGATCGCCCATATCCAATTTTACTTCTAAAAGCAGACTTTCAATATTACTTTTAGCATATCCAACAACTAGCGAAGTTTTTCCATGCAACAATGAGAGAATTTTGGTTAGCAATTCCGAAATTAGATTTTCATCTTTGAGAATTTTACATAGTTGGTTCTTGATTGGTTTAAGTATTAAGCGGACTTGCATTTCTTGGATAGCTTCATTCTCTTGTGTCCTTTTAACCAAAACTAGAGTTCTCAAGAGTTCAATTTTCTCAATTTTGTGATTTCTGCCAAATTCCTGAATTTCTGCACAAATCCGCTCACCGATTTGGTTGATGACGTATTGGGAAACTACAGGCTGCTGAAGTGAGAAGATCACTTCTTCTTGGGCAATAGTTCTTTCAATCAGCGATCGCCTCAAGAGCGATTCCAATGCCTCGATTAATTCTGATTGAGCCACAGGTGCTAAGATATCTGCACGCAATTGCGATAAGGAAATCGGTTGACACTCAATCGCCAGCCAGTAGAGAATTTCTTGTTCCAGAGCCGATATGCACTCAAACTGCTCGTCTAAAATATCGTTTAGCTCCCCAAAAACAATAGTCTCTTGTTTCAGGAAAGCAGAAACCTTCCCACCGAACAATTCCTGAATCGTACTAGCAACGATTTTTAAAGCTAAGGGATTACCTCTATAAAGTTGAATCAAGTCTTCCCAACTCTCTCTATCTAACAAGTTCTTGTCTTTAAGGATTTCCTGAGCTTGCGAATCCAACCCCTTAAGATATAGAGAGTGAACCGGACGAGTTTCCCCTTCCATCAGCACGATTTCTCTGGGTTTCTCACGAGCTATCCACATCAAGCAGCTACGATGAAATTCTTGCCCTAATCGTCTTAATAACTTGCCATAAGTTTGATATCCTTCTCGATAATGTCCGGCAACATGACTACTTTGCTGAATTACCGTCGTTGTATCTAGAATGATTAGACATCGGTGTTGACGCAAAAGACCGATGAAATCAGAGATTTGAGTGTCAATGTCTTCTTCTATCAAATAATTTTTTGACTGGGGAGAAATGAATTGAGTCAGTTCAGCCAATAGTTTACTGACTGATGGAGCGCTCCGCAAATCTCGCCAAATCACAAACTCAAACTCATCCTGTATTTGTTGAATGCAGTGTACGGCCAGACTTGTTTTGCCAATTCCCCCCATACCAACAACTGCTACCAGTCGGCAGCTATCATTTACGAGCCATTTATTTAACATGGCAAGTTCTTGAGTGCGTCCGTAGAAAATATTTATTTCTGGTACTTCACCCCAATCTTGCTGAAGTTTTGTCTGACTGCTTCTTAGTTCATCGCTGCTAGCCTTGGGTTGTCTTCCATATATATTTATGTTTGCTGCTGATAAAGAATTCACCAATTCAGAGGAAGGTAATATTTTCTCTAACTGCCCTTCCCATTGCCGCTCAATGATAAATCGGAAATTCGTTTTACTGATGTTCTCTCCCAGAGCTTCTGACAACAATCTCCAAAGCTTGGGGGCAGCTACTTGTTTGATGTAATTTAGGCTGTACTCACAAGTTTCGGCAATCTGCTCGTAAGTTTTAGCTTGCCAAGTTCCTCGCAGGACAACAGCCTCGACATCTCTCAAATGTTGACCTGTGTTGGTAAAAACTACATTATCTATAGTTTTTATCACTTCTTCTAAATTCATGGACGGTTAAGAGTGTGTATAATTTGCTTCTTAGTTAATACAGGAGTTGACCTCTAGTTAACTCTTGTATTAACTTTATTACTATGTTCTTGGTACAAATCGGTAATTATATGCTACCACCAGGGGACTGTGCCAACAACAATTTTTTTGTCTATTCAGGGTAAGTTTCTTTAGAAGAAACAGTAGCTTATCAGATTTATATCTCCAAAAGCCTTGTCCTGACTACTTTCTCTTCCTCTAAAACAGACGCGATCCTGAGTGCGATCGGCAAATTCTAGCCTTCAGTTTCGCTGATGATATCCAAAAAAGTCAACTCACATTAATTAATTTGTAAATTTTTTTAAACATTAACTAAGGTTAATTTTAACTTAACCTTGAGCCATTATTCTAATTTTTGTCTTAGATTAAGTTAACTTAGTTAATATTTATATTAACTTGGTAATAAGCATCTGGTACTTTGTCCATATATGATTTTGGGCAAAATTTACTCCTTCCTAGTCAGAGGGTGGGGAGGCTCCGCCTTTATTGCTTGCGGTAGCAGTGCAGTGCAACTATTTTACTCAGCACTGTTTCGCTGATCTGCTGCTAGATCCATCTTTGCTTCGATCAAACTTTCATTGCAGGATTTAAAAAGATGGTTTTTAATAATCTGCTGTTACATTCTCACTCTTTTACAGAGAAGCAAATAAAAGAAGAGGATTTACAGTTAACTAAGTCCTTGATGAACTGTGTAGCGGAAGCAATTTTCCTAGTAGGATCGGATGGAACGATTCTATATTTTAATAATGCAGCCTGTTGTTTGTTTGGGTATTCTTGTGAGGAGTTGCTCTCGATGAGTGTGGAGGACTTAAACCCAAACTTTCCTAGTAAATTTTGGTCACAATACTGGGAAACACTGAAACAGCATGGTTCGCTCTCCTTTGTCTCTTTGTGTAAAACCCAACAAGGGCAAAGCATTTTGGGGACAATTACCCTTACCTACATTGAATGTGGCAATAGTGAATATAGCGCCCTCTCGATTCGCAAGATTGATAAGTTAACTCAAAAAGATTTGAAGCACAGTGAAAATAGATTTCAGACTGTGTTAGAAGAGACTGATGTCATCATTTTCATTGTTCGAGATGACCAGATTTGCTATGCAAATTCTATGTTTGAGGACATTACTGGTTATACAAATGAAGAATTGCTAATCCATATCGATTTATTTCAACAGTTCCAATTTGATTACGTTCACTGTACTGTTCCACGATATCGAGAAGTTAAATTACTAACCAAAAATGGTGAAGAATGCTGGCTAGACTATTCGGTTAAAGTGATAGAATTTGCAGGAAAGCTAGCCAAATTAGTAACAGCAGTAGATATTACCAAGTACAAGCAAGCAGAACAGAAAATTAAACAAGTTCTAGAACGAGAAAAAGAACGAGGAGAAAGTAGAGTACAGCTTGTCTCAATGGTTTCGCATGAATTGCGCGTTCCCCTAAATATCATCTCATTTTGCACTAACTTACTAAAACGTCATAGCAATGACTGGAGTAAGGACAAAATACAGGAGTATATTAATCGGCTGCAAAAGGGAGTCGAAATGCTCAGTTTATTAATCGATGAAGTTTTAATTATCGGTAAAGCAGAAACAGGAAAGTTAAAGTTTGAGCCAAAACCACTTAATTTACTTCAATTTTGCCATAACCTCTTGGCAGAATTATATCCGCATGAAAGTTACCAAAACTTGATCAATTTCTGCTGTCAAAGCGATTGTTCATCAGTTAGCGTGGATAAAATAATGCTTCAGATTATTCTGACAAATTTGCTAGAAAACGCGATTAAATATTCTCCTTCTGGAAACATTGTTGATTTCATAGTTTCCTGCCAAGACGGAAAAGTTATTTTTCAGATTAAGGACCGAGGTATTGGCATTGCGCCTGCCGATCAAGAGAGATTGTTTGAACCATTTTATCGGGGTAAAAATGTCGATAACTTACCAGGTAATGGCTTGGGATTAGCTATTGTGAAAAACCTTGTGGATATCCATTGTGGTGAAATTACAGTCAAAAGTCAAGTTGGCGTAGGGACTGAGTTTGCGTTGGCTCTGCCCATCGCAGGTATCGCACTCCCCTTACAAAACTAGCAATCCAAAAGCATCTACAACCGAGAAAGTGAGGAAAATATGATCAAAGTATTAGTCATCGAAGATGAGCAACTAACCAGAGAAATCCTGATAGATTGCTTGCAAACAGAAGGATTTCAAACAATCAGCGCTAAAAACGGTCGAATTGGTGTCCAAAAGGCACATGAACATCTGCCCGATTTAGCGATCTGCGACGTGATGATGCCAGAACTAGATGGTTATGGAGTTTTGAAGACTCTACACCAAAATCCCACCACGGCCATTATTCCCTTTATTTTCTTGACTGGGAAAAGCACGCAAGCAGAGGTTCGCCAAGGTATGGCACTAGGGGCGAATGACTATTTGATCAAGCCTTTTACTCCAGAGGAATTACTAGGAGCGATCGCAGCTCAACTTAAAAAACAGGCAATTCTCAAGCAATGGTTTGCCTTTGAATCCCAGCGCGTCTTGGATTTATCAGCCGATGAAACAGATGAATTCACCAATTTTTCTTCGCTTTTTGGTTCTTGTCCTCAGCTCAAAAAGATATTTAATTTTATTGAAACTCATTATCACGAGTCAATTAGCTCGCGTGATGTAGCTAAATATTTGGGTTTTTCTTCCGCATACTTAACTGGACTAGTGCGAAATCAAACAGGAGAAACGCTAAATCGCTGGATTGTTAGGCGGCGAGTAACAGCCGCACGCACTTTGCTGTTAAAAACCGACCAGTCAATACAGCAGATTGCTATGGCATTAGGCTATCGTAGTATCAATCATTTCTTTCGTCAGTTTCGCCAATATTATGGAACTACTCCCCAGGCTTGGCGTAAAGTAAATCGCAGAGGGTGCGTCTGGGAGTCAAACTAAATAGACATCTGTTGAAATTAATCATGCGTTATCCGAAATTCCTGGTAGGTACAATTTATGAATTGTGCCTACGTCATTTTCAATTCTATGTCTATATGTTGCAGTTGTCCAAAATCCCAAATGTTAGTAATGATAATTTATCCTCTTAATGTCTAACAAGCAAAATCAAGTTTTCCTATTCTCTGGCAATGACAATATCGTTGGATTTGATGACTGCATAAGCTTCTTTTCCCTCAGATAGTTCCAACTCTTCTGCGGAAGCTCTAGTGATAATTGAGGTTAATTCTACTTTATGAATAATCTCCAGAGTCACCTCACTATTAACTGCTCCATAAACAACTCGTTTAACGATACCTTTAAGAATATTGCGAGAGCTAACTTTTAGTGATTTCTTTTGAATACTACTTTCTATCTTAGGCTTTTGAGTGTAAATATCTTCCTGTTTTTCCTGCTCCGTCGGTAGTGATACCGCTAGTGAAGAGTGATGATTAAGACTACGTACTAATTCTCGCAAAATCTCAGTTTTGGTGCGTTGAGACTGTTCGCAGAACTCTTCTAGAATCTTCCGCTCGTCCTCTGAGGTTTGAAATGTAACCCATCCTTGTTCTTTTCTTGGCATAATAATATGATTAATTTTGGTTATCTTGGTAAAATTCTATCAAGCATCAATTCGATATAGACAGGCTTTCCTCTTCCCCGTTTAGACGAACAAATTGTCAGGAGATAAAACCTGTGAGTTTTCCATATACTGGAGGTTGTCAATGTGGACAGATTCGTTATGAAATTCATGCTGAACCCTTAACCCTATACCTATGCCACTGCAAGGAGTGTCAGAAACAATCCTCTAGTGCTTTTGGAATGTCTCTTACCATACCACGAGATGCTGTTGTGATTCTTCAGGGAAAACCGAAAGCTTGGACTCGGAAAAATGATAGCGGACGTGAAGTAAATAACCTGTTCTGTGGCGACTGCGGAACGCGATTGTTTCATGAACGGACTTACAACCCAAATACTATCAACGTCAAAGCCGGAACGTTAGATGATACAAGTTGGTTACGCCCAGTGGGTAACATTTGGACACGCAGTGCCCAATCATGGGTGATAATTTCAGACCAATTGCTCAACTATGATGGGCAACCAGAGGATGTGGGTCCTTTATGGGAAAAATGGACACAACAGCATCCATAAACGCACAATTACCGATATCACACATCATACCCCTAATCGTTAAGTAGGTTGGTGTAAATAATTATCGTTGGGATAAGGCAGTTCTTGCTGGGAGAGAAAGGGTTTGAGGCTTGTTTACTTTATATTCACACAGTTTGGTTTTATTGTGCCAACTTACTTAAGGTAACGCCCTCAGTTGGTACTTTAATTGATGACTGTACAAAAGTATAGAATAACAAAATCATACTGATAAAGTGCTTTAATGAACATATTAAATTATTTAGAATAGTAATATTAAACTCAAATTATAAGTTCATTTTGTATATCATATAGTTTTACATACTTGTCTAAGAATCATGTTAAAAAAGCTAACACAGGAACAATATATTTATATAAAATCTTGCTGGACATATATCAATTATGTGATTTAGCTATAATCAGATTCTAAATATTATAATTTCGGTTCATTGTCAAAAGTTTTAACAGTTATTTCTAGACAAAGTTGATGAAAAACGATACACCACAAGAATTAAACCAAGACCAAGAGATTGGGCGCTTGATTGATGAGGTAATGTCTTCATCTCTAACTGATGAACAGTACCGTAAAAAGATGCAGCGACGCAAAGAAGTGCAAGATAAGCGGATAGCAGAAGCTGTACCAGAAAAAGGGTTAATTATTGTAAATACTGGTAACGGTAAAGGTAAAACTACTGCGGCTTTAGGGATGGTGTTACGATCGCTAGGTCACGGGTATAAAGTAGCGATTGTCCAATTCATCAAGGGAAGCTGGGAACCTTCAGAAAAAAGGGTTTTCAGTTCTTGGGAAGACCAGTTAGAATTTCACGCAATGGGCGAAGGCTTCACCTGGGAAACTCAGGACCGCGATCGCGATCTTGACAAAGCTAGCGCCGCGTGGGAAAAATCATTAGAATACATCCGCAACCCAGACTTTCATCTGGTGTTGTTAGACGAAATCAATATTGCCCTCAAAATGGCTTATTTACCATTAGAGGACGTTTTATCCGGTTTGGCCCAAAAACCAGCTAACAAGCACGTTATTCTCACAGGTAGGGGCGCACCAGCTGGTTTAATTGAGCGTGCTGACCTCGTAACGGAAATGACTCTAGTTAAGCACCCTTTCCGCGATCAAGGCGTTAAAGCGCAACCAGGAATTGAGTATTAACTTAAAGATTATTTGCACATTTGCAACGTGCGGCGATCGCTAGCAGTGATAGAATTTAACTGATAAAAGTCTTGCAGAGCCACCGAATAAGGATAACTGCTTAACTCATCTTCACTGACTTGAGGCAGTCTATTGGTTGCAGCTACCTGATTCGACTGAGCAGAACTGGCTTCATTTGATGAACCATTAACCGTCATTGCCAACTCTCCTGATGAGTTGAGTGTACCCTGAAAACAATTAAATTCTGAGTGGGGCATATACAACGCACCAGTTACCTTGTCCTGCTGCTTTTGAAAGATGATGTAACCTTGACCAAGCTGGTATGGTTTTGGGGATTGACCATAGAGATAAACCCCATCTTTTACAGGAAAATTGACTTTTGGTAAAATTTCTGCGCCTTTTGTCGCTCCCTGAGAATCTGGAACCAGTGCCGTGGTTGTAGGGAGTATTTTTCCGTTCTTATGCGTAAAAATCCCTCTTTCTCCAGTAGCCGCGTTGAGTTCACTTCTCTGCTCCCTAACTCTTCTGAGTTGCGACAAAAGAGAGTTTTCGGAGGTTTTATGAATCTGAGCCGATGATAATGGAGAATCTGTAACCGGTATTACTTGATTCTGCTTGCCTATAAAGCCCAAACCGAGAAGTAAGCCCAAGCCCGCGAGGGAAATTCCCCACTGACGGGGAGATAAGAACTGATGAAGGTTGTTAAGCACCCTACTTCTCCTGTTAAAAAATCAACTAAGTTCTCTAGAACTTACTTAAACTATAACCAAGTCTTAATTGTTAAAGACTTTGTTAACGACTCATATTACTATTGTCCAAAAAAGAAAACTGTCAAAAACTAAAGTTTTTATTTTATAATTCAGGATATTTTTCCTAGTTATCAGCATAAAAAAATTGCCCCCTGAATTCAGGAGGCGCATCACCAAGGTGGTGTAGAGACGCGAAATCTCGCGTCTCCATATTTAACTAGCAACGTATTCTTGGACATTGGCGCGGCGGCGACGCAGATGAGCCAAAGCCTGATGCTCTAATTGGCGGACACGTTCGCGGCTGAGATTCAATCTCTCACCCACTTTTGCCAATGACATTTCATTGCCATCTTCTAAACCAAAGCGCAGGGCTAAAACTTCTCGCTGTTGCGGGGTTAGTTCTGCTAGTAGATTGTTCAAGTCTTGGCGCAAAAATTCCTGGTTGGTGTAATACTCTGGTGATGGGCCGGCATCTTCAAGCATCTCTTGCAACTCAGTATCCTGGTTATCGCCGACTTTAACATCCAAAGACACTGGTTGACGCGCCATATTCAGATACTCGCGGATCTGAGCAGGTTCTAGTTCCAGTTCTTTGGCAATTTCGGCTGGACTTGGCGATCGCCCCAAGGTTTGAGCCAATTCGCGCTGCACTTTTTTAATTTTGTTCAGTTTCTCGGTAATGTGGATTGGCAACCGGATAGTACGCCCTTGTTGAGCGATCGCGCGGGTAATTGCTTGGCGAATCCACCAGTAAGCGTAAGTTGAGAACTTATAACCCCTCATTGGGTCAAATTTCTCCACACCCCGCTCTAATCCTAGTGTTCCTTCCTGGATTAAATCCAGAAATTCCATATTCCGCTTTTGATACTTTTTAGCAATAGCGACGACCAAGCGCAAATTCGCTTCGATCATTTTTTGCTTTGCCCGCTTACCTTGCGCCACCGTTTGTTGTATCTCGGTTTCCGATTGGTGAACGTGGTCAGCCCACTCTGACATATCCGGTTCGCGGTGCAGTTTCTTCGCCAAAACCTCTTTGGCATCGATGAGCGTCATCATTTGTTGTACCTGCTTTCCATAGACAATCTCTTGTTCACGAGTTAGCAGTGGTACACGACCAATTTCTCGCAGATAGGTTCGCACCATATCGGCCGTGAATTTGGTGTTGAGGTTTTCCGTTTGGGTGTTGACAGTAGGCATTGGTGCGTTTTCCTCTACTCCGTAAACACAATGTATGTTTTCTTACTAAAATGGATGGATAAAGGTAGTAAATCTATCATGAAATATCGGGAGTTACTAAAAACAATTATCAATTGACATAGAGGTTGTTAAGACGGTAACTCCCTAAGATAGGTTCCCCTACTTACCTAAATTTTTCAATCTCTTATAAGCACGCTGGTTGTTTTTGAGAATTCTTATTTTAGGTAGTTACTAAATAGCAACCAATAAATCCGAAGTCGGTATGAGTTCCACTTAGTTTTATAGTACGATAAATTAGGCAGATAGTAAAGTATCTTAAGATAAAGCTTTCAATTATAATTCAAAATTACTCATTTGGAAAAAAATTTTAAGCTTCCTTGAAATTACTGACTATATCTATAGTGACCCCAAAAACCCCTCTTCTGTTGCCAAAAACTAGCCGGATAACCGAACTTGATTTGCTATGAGGATGGAGGGATGTTACGAATTGGGCATTGGGGATTGG